>NZ_SCOB01000003.1:0-205808 GCF_005503465.1 Microbacterium sp. 4NA327F11
GGGTCGTCGAGGGGGTGGGCGGTGTGCGTCATCCCCTCACTCTAGGAACACCGCTCGGACGGGGCCAGTCGGTCCCGGTTCGCTGCGCGCGACGGGACGCACCAGAATGGAGGCATGTCGACGAGCTTCGATAACGCCCAGCGGGTCGCGATCATCGGAGGCGGACCCGGCGGCTACGAGGCGGCCCTGGCCGCCGCCCAACTCGGCGCCGAAGTCACCCTCGTCGAGCGCGCCGGCGTCGGCGGGTCCGCCGTCATCACCGACGTGGTGCCGTCGAAGAGCCTGATCGCCACCGCCGATGCGGCCGTCGCCATCGCAGGAGCGAGCGACCTCGGCGTGCAGCTGTTCGCACGTGGCGCGAAGGGCACCCCTCTCACCCCCGAGATCGCCATCAACCTGGCTGCTGTCAACAAGCGGCTGCTCGCGCTCGCCCGTCAGCAGTCCGACGACATGCGCTCGTCGCTGGTCGAGGCGGGCGTGCGCATCATCTCCGGCCACGGGCGCCTCGACGGCCCGGGCGCGGTCGTCGTCTCCACCGGACCGCAGGGCACCGCCTTCGACCGGGTCGAGGCCGACACCCTCGTCGTCTCGGTCGGCGCCTCGCCCCGCCAGCTCCCGCAGGCCAAACCCGACGGAGAGCGCATCCTCACCTGGACCCAGCTCTACGACATGACGACGCTCCCCGAGCACCTCATCGTGGTCGGTTCGGGCGTCACGGGAGCGGAGTTCGCCTCGGCCTACATGAACCTCGGGGCGAAGGTCACCCTCGTCTCGAGCCGCGACCAGGTGCTCCCGGGTGAGGACCCCGACGCGGCCGCCGTGCTCGAGAAGGTCTTCCGCCGCGGGGGGATGACCCTCCTCGCCAAGGCGCGCGCCGACCGCGTGGAACGCACCGACGACGGCGTGCGCGTGCTCCTCGCCGACGGCCGCGAGATCGTCGGCAGCCATTGCCTCATGGCGGTCGGCTCGATCCCCAACACCCACGACATCGGGCTCGCCGAGGCGGGCGTCGAGCTGACCGACTCCGGTCACATCCGGGTGAACCGGGTCTCGCGCACATCGGTGCCGAACATCTACGCGGCCGGGGACTGCACGACGCTCATGCCGCTCGCGTCGGTCGCGTCGATGCAGGGTCGCACCGCGGTCTTCCACGCGCTCGGAGACGTCGTCATCCCGCTCGAGTCCCGCCGCATCACCGCGAACATCTTCACCGCGCCCGAGATCGCGACGATCGGCTGGCAGGAGAAGGACATCGCCGCCGGTCTCATCAACGGCATCGTGCACAAGCTTCCGCTCGCGGCCAACGCCCGCGCCAAGATGATGGGCATCAAGGACGGCTTCGTGAAGGTGATCGCCCGCGAGGGCAGCGGCACGGTCATCGGCGGTGTGATCGTCGGTCCTCGCGCCTCCGACCTCATCTACCCGCTCGCGATCGCCGTCGAGCGCCGCCTCACCGTCGACCAGATGTCGCGCGTGTTCGCGGTGTTCCCCTCGCTGACCGGCTCCATCCAGGACGCCGTGCGCGCGATGCACGGCGTCGAGCGCTCCAGCGGCGACGAGAACTGACGAACGACGAGGCCGCGGCATCCTGATCGGCTGATCGGATGCCGCGGCCTCGCCGTGTGCGTCAGGAGATCGTGAGCAGCTGGTGGCCGGCCGACACGGTCGTGCCGGGATCGGCGTTGATCGCGCCGATGACACCGTCCTTGTGGGCCTGGATGGGCTGCTCCATCTTCATGGCCTCAAGAACCACGACGAGGTCGCCCTTGACGACCTGCTGACCCTCTTCGACCGCGACCTTCACGACCGTCGCCTGCATCGGCGACTTGACCGCGTCGCCCGAGGCGCCCGCGGTGGCGGACGTCTGGTGCGAGCGGCGCGACGAGGGCACGGCGGCGGGGCGGCCGACCTGGGCCGGGGAGCCGGCGATGCGATCGGGCAGGCTCACCTCGAGTCGCTTGCCGCCGACCTCGACGACGACGGTGTGTCGCGTCTCGGCGGGCGCGGGGTCGGCGAGCTCGCCGTCCCACGGCGCGATGTCGTTGTCGAACTCGGTCTCGATCCAGCGCGTGAACACGCCGAACTCGCCGTTCTCGGCGGTGAAGGCGGGGTCGCGCACGACCTTGCGATGGAAGGGGAGCACCGTCGGGAGCCCCGCGACCTCGAACTCGTCGAGGGCGCGGCGGGCGCGCTCGAGCGCCTCCTGACGGTCGCGACCGGTGACGATGATTTTCGCGAGCAGCGAGTCGAACGCGCCCGAGACGGTGTCGCCGGCGGTGACGCCGGAGTCGAGCCGGGTGCCCGGCCCGCCGAACGTCTTGAACACCTTGATGGGGCCGGGCTGGGGAAGGAAGCCGCGGCCCGGGTCCTCGCCGTTGATGCGGAACTCGAAGGAGTGGCCGACCGGCTCCGGGTCGTCGTAGCCGAGCAGCTCGCCCTCGGCGATGCGGAACTGCTCGCGCACGAGGTCGATGCCGGTCACCTCTTCGGAGACAGGGTGCTCGACCTGCAGGCGGGTGTTCACCTCGAGGAAGGAGATGGTGCCGTCGGCGCCGATGAGGAACTCGCAGGTGCCGGCGCCGATGTAGCCGACCTCCTTCAGGATCGCCTTCGACGCGCTGTAGAGCGTCTCGCGCTGAGCCTCGGTGAGGAACGGCGCCGGGGCCTCCTCGACGAGCTTCTGGTGGCGGCGCTGCAGCGAGCAGTCGCGGGTGGAGACGACGACGACCGTGCCGGCGCCGTCGGCGAGGCACTGGGTCTCGACGTGGCGCGGCTTGTCGAGGTACTTCTCGACGAAGCACTCGCCGCGGCCGAACGCGGCGACGGCCTCTCGGGTGGCGGACTCGAACAGCTCGGCGACCTCGTCGAGCTCGCGCGCGACCTTCAGGCCGCGGCCGCCGCCGCCGTAGGCGGCCTTGATCGCGATCGGGAGACCCACCTGCTCGGCGAACGCGATGACCTCCGACGCGTCGGCGACGGGTCCGGGGGTACCGGGGGCGAGGGGGGCGCCGACCTTCTCGGCGACGTGTCGCGCCGTCACCTTGTCGCCGAGGGCCTCGATGGCGTCGGGGGAGGGGCCGATCCACACGAGGCCGGCGTCGATGACGGCGCGGGCGAACTCGGCGTTCTCGGCGAGGAAGCCGTAGCCGGGGTGCACGGCGTCGGCGCCGGAGCGCCGGGCGATCGAGAGGATCTTCTCGATGGAGAGGTAGGTCTCGGCGCTCGTGGCGCCGTCGAGGGCGTATGCCTCGTCGGCGAGCCGCACGTGGAGTGCGTCGCGGTCCTGGTCGGCGTAGACCGCCACTGAGGACCTGCCGCTGTCGCGCGCCGCGCGGATGATGCGGACGGCGATCTCACCGCGATTGGCAACGAGGACCTTGGCGATTCGAGGCATGAGTGCCAGCCTACCGACGGATTCCCGGCGGAATTTGACCGTCCCTCACAAGAACTCGGCGGAAGCGTGTGCGGATGTCTACGAAGCCACCCACAGCGACGTCCAGTCGACTCCCAGCCGACGCACCAGCGAGCGCAGGGTGGGGAGCGACATCCCGACCACCGTCGAGGGGTCGCCGTCGATGTGGGAGATGAAGGCGGCGGCCCTCGCGTCGAGGGTGAACGCACCCGCGACGAGCAGTGGTTCGCCCGTCGCGACGTAGGCCGCGATCTCGTCGTCGTCGACGTCGGCGGCGAAGGTGACGGATGCCGCGGCCACCGCGTGCTCCTCGCGGTGACCGCCGTCGGGGGTGAGCCGGAACACGCTGTGACCGGAGTGCAGCACCCCGGTGCGGCCGCGCATCTGCTCCCATCGGGCCGTCGCCGCCTCCGCGGTGTAGGGCTTCCCGAGGATCTCGTCACCGAGCGCGAACATCGAGTCGCCGCCGATGACGATGCCGTCAAACGCGGGGTCGTCGGCGCGCACGGCGGCCGCGACATCCGCCGCCTTCCGTCGGGCCAGCAGCAGCACGTGCTCGTCGGGGGAGAGCGTGCGCCCCTCGGATGCCTCGACCGCCGCGACGACCGCCTCCTCGTCGACCTGCGGGGCGCGGGTCTCGGGGTCGATGCCGGTCTGGTGCAGCAGCATGAGGCGGGCGGGAGAGGTGGAGGCGAGCACGACGCGCATGCGCACCACGGTAGCCCGCGGCATCCGCCGCGCGGAGCGCCCCGGTGTGGGAGGCTCGGGGGATGACTTCTGCTGGCGACCTGATCGATCTCGACATCACCGGCGTCGCGCACGGCGGCGTGTTCGTCGGCCGGGTCGGGGGCGACGGGCGCGTCGTGTTCGTGCCCGACACCCTCCCCGGCGAGCGGGTGCGGGTGCGGGTGACCGAGGCGGGCGACAAGTCGTTCTGGCGCGCCGAGCCGGTGGAGATCCTGGATGCCTCGCCCGACCGAGTGCCCCACGTGTGGGCCGAGGCGGGGCTCGACGTGCCGGCCGACCGCCGCCCAGGCGGCGCCGACTTCGGTCACATCGCGCTGCCGCGGCAGCTCGAGCTCAAGAAGCAGGTCGTCACCGACGCGCTGAGCCGCGTCGGACGCCTCGACCTTCCGGTCACGATCGAGGCCCCCGCGCCCGTCGACGGCCTCGCGCCGGAGCCCGCGGACCGCGGCGGCTGGCGCACCCGCGTGAGCCTGCACGTCGACGAATCGGGGACGGTCGGGCCGATGGCCTCGCGCAGCCACCGCGTCGTGCGCACCGAGACGCTGCCCCTGGCCACGGCGGCGATCGAGCGCGCCGCAGCGCGCATCATCGGGGAGCGCCCAGGGCGCATCGACCTGGTCCAGCCCGCCGACGGACGTGTGCGTGTGATCAACCGGCCGGCCCTCGCCCGCGGCCAGCGCCGGCCCGTGAACCCGAAGGACCCGGCGTTCGAGCCGGTCGTCGAACGGGTCGGGGAGCGTGCGTTCCGGGTGGATGCGGGTGGCTTCTGGCAGGTGCACCGCCTCGCCGCCGCGACCCTCACCGCTGCGGTCGCCGCTGAGCTCGGCGTCGTCGGTGTCGACTCCGAGGGGCGCCACCTCGACTTGTACGGCGGGGTGGGACTGTTCGCCGCGACGATCGCCGAACTCGGCGGCGAGGCGACTCAGGTGGTCTCGGTGGAGGCCGATGAGCGCGCGACCGAGCACGCCGGCGAGAACCTGTCGGAGTGGGTGGGGGCTCGCGCCGAGACGGGTCGCGTCGACCGATGGCTCGCCTCGCTCGCCGCGGGAGCCTCCGCGCGCGACCGCGACCGGCTCTCCCGCGGAGTCGTGGTGCTCGACCCGCCGCGCGCGGGCGCGGGCCGTGACGTCGTGCGGGCTCTCGTCGCGCTCGCGCCCGCTGCGGTGACCTACGTCGCCTGCGACCCTGCCGCCCTCGCCCGCGACCTGGCGTTCTTCCGCGAGGCCGGCTACGAGACCTCCAGCGTGCGGGCGATCGACCTGTTCCCGCACTCGCATCACATCGAGGCCGTGGCGACCCTGACTCCGGTCGCGCCCCGCGGATAGCATGAGCGCATGATCCGCGTCGCCACCATCGACGACCACGAGTCGGTGCGACTCGGCGTCGAGGCGGCGTGCTCGCGGGACGCGACGATCGACGTCGTGTTCTCGGGCAGCGGTGTGCGCGACTACCGGCGGTGGCTGCGCGACTCCGGTGCCGACCCGGTGCAGGTCGCGCTCCTGGACATCACCCTCGGCGACGGCACGACGGTGAGCGAGAACATCCAGTCGCTGCAGTCCGACGGCTCCGAGGTGGTCATCTACAGCGTCGCCGACCGGCTCGTCGCCGTGCGCGAGGCGCTTGCGGCGGGCGCGGCGGGTGTCATCAGCAAGTCGGCGCCGATGGATGACATCGTCGACGCCGTCCGCACGGTCGCCGCCGGGGAGCAGCTGAACAACATCGAGTGGGCGAGCGCGGTCGCCGGCGACAGCGCGTTCGGAGATGCCCAGCTCTCGGCGCGCGAGCGCGAGGCGCTCGCGCTCTACGCCGCCGGACTCCCGCTGAAACTCGTCGCGCAGCGCCTCGGCATCACGTACAACACGGCCAAGGAGAACATCTCCCGCATCCGGGCGAAGTACATCGAGGTCGGCAGGCCCGCCCCGACGAAGATCGACCTCCGTCAGCGAGCGGTCGAGGACGGCGTCATCGACCCCGACGCGGGTGTGTCCGGGGCGCGGTCATGAGCGGCATCCGCTTCGACTCGGGCCCCGTGGTGCTGCCGGCGCCCCACGCGATCGTGCGCGACGGATCCCTCACCCGCGAGCGGGTCGAGATGGTGCTCGGCCGAGCCGTGGCGCTCGCGAGCGTGGTGCTCGGCGCCCAGACGATCGTCGAGGCGATCGCCGCGCAGGCGATCGATCCGTTCTGGAACACGATCGAGATCCTGCTGATCTTCGTCCCCCTCGCGTTGGCGATCGTCTCGTTCGCGACGGGGCGGCAGAAGGAGCTCGCCGGCACGATCTTCGTGATCGCCTATACGATCGCCCTCGTCCTGTGGCCCGTCGGCGCCTACGGCCACGGATCGCCCGCCACCTCGCACGCCTGGCCCTACGTGCTGGGCAACGTCGCGACCCTCGCCGCAGTCGTCGCGCTCCCGAGGCGGTGGCAGGTCATCGCGACGGTCGGCATCCCCGTCGTCTACGGTGCGATGCGCATGGTCGAGCTCGGCTTCGCGCCGGCGGCCTGGCTGCCGACGGCGCTCGACGTCGCGTTCCTGGTCATCTTCGGCGCGGTGCTGCTCGCGCTCGCCTGGACGTTCCGTTCCACGGCGAGCCGTATCGACGAGCATCGCGAACGCGCGATCGAGGCGTCCGCGCGGGCGGCGGCGATGGCTGCGACCGAGAGCGAGCGTGTGGCCGTCGCCGCTCTGATGCACGACAGCGTCATCGCGGCGCTCATCGCCGCGCAGCGCGCGGGGACCGATCGGGAGCGCGAGCTGGCCGTGCAGATGGCACGTGACGCGCTCAACCGCCTCGCGAACGTCGACGTCACGGCGGGCGAGGGCAGTGACCATCCCCGGTCGGCGTCATCGCTCGCGGACGAGCTGCAGCGCGCGCTCGTCGAGGCGGGGTCGGATGCCGCGGTCCGCCGTCGCATCGCCCCCGACACCCCGGATGTCCCCGGCCGTGCGATGCGGGCGATGGTGCTCGCGGGCACCCAGGCCATCGTCAATGCGATCGCCCACGCCGACGGCGCGGGGCTCGAGGTGACCGTGACGGGAGAGCGTGCGCCCGGCCGGGTGACGGTGACCGTGCGCGACACCGGGCCCGGCTTCTCGATCGACGAGATCCCGGATGACCGCCTGGGCGTGCGCGGGTCGATCATCGCGCGCGTGGCCGCGTTCGGCGGCGAGACCCGCATCTCCTCGGATGCTTCGGGCACGGTCATCGACCTCATCTGGAAGGCGACGGTCTCCTGATGTCCACGGCCTCCGTCATCCGACTCCTCGCGGTCGCGTTCAGCGTCGCACTCACGCTCCGCGGCATGTGGATCGGCGCGCCCGTCGACGACGGATGGCTGCTGCTGGGCTGCATGCTCGGGTACCTGGCGGTGGCGTGGCTGTGCATTCTGTGGGGCTGGACCGCGGTGATCACGCGGTCGAGCCAGCCGGAGACGGTGTCGAGTTCGGGCGATCACCTGCCCATCCCGCTGGCGCTGCTCGCCCTCGCGGCGACGGTGGCCCTGCCCCCGCTCGTCGCCTACGGCGCGGGCCCCCACACGACGCCGGGGACGCACACCACCTGGTACCTCGGTGCCATCGGCGCGCTCATGGCGACGCTCACCGTGCGCCGGCGCCCCTGGATGGCGTGGACGGGAATCGTCGTGCTCGCGGGGTGGTCGATCTCGTTGCTGGGCCCGGCGACCGCGCTCGGTCTCGGTCTCGTCGGGTCGACGGTCTGGGTGGGCGCCGCGCAGTTCCTGGTGCTCGCACTCGACCGTGCCGCGCTCGACACGGAACGGCTCGGCGAGGTGCAGCGTGTCGCTTCGGCCCAATCGGCCGCGCAGGGCGCGCAGGCCCACGAACGCCGCGTGCAGGTGAACCGTGTGCTTCTGAGCGCTGGCGACGCGCTCGCCCGGGTCATCGATCGCCGGGGCGTCCTCTCCGACGACGAACGGATCGAGGCGCGCGTGGTGGAGGGGCGCCTGCGCGACGAGTTGCGCGGTGCGCGCCTGCTCGATCCCGAAGTCAGGGCGGCGCTCGAGAGCGTGCGCCGACGCGGGGCATCCGTGTCGTTGTCCGATGACGGGGCGATTGACGACATCGGCGAGGAGGAGCTGGGCGAGATCCGGGCCGAGCTGGCCGACACCCTGCGTTCGGCTCGGTCGGACCGTGTGTACGTGCGCACGAGCAGCGATCCTCGTGTCGCCGTCACGGTCGTCGGGCGCGCCGCCCGCACCATCGGCCTCGACGAGGACGACAGTGTCGACCTGTGGCGCGAGATCGAGCGCTCGCCGCGCTGAGCGCTCGGAGTGCTCGCGCAGACCTGCCGCGCACAAAAAGAGAGGCGAGGGGCGGCGGATGCGCCTGCCCCTCGCCAGCAGACAATTACCCGATATCGTCTGCGAGTGGCTCCCTGACCCCGCAACAGTGTCAGGTCGAGCTCTCGCTGGGAAACCCAGCGATATCAGTATTCGCACCTTCAGCGCGCCTGTATGTAGGTACTTCGGGTGACATCGTTCCGACAGCGTCGGATCAACCGCGGAAGCCGCCCCAGCCGCCCCTGCGGTCGAACGATGTGCGCAGCGCACGGCGGGTGAGCTGCCATCCGCTCGGTCGCCGCGCCGGAGCGGCGACCGCTCCCGCCTGTTCGGCCGCAAACGCCTCGGTCACCACCGCGACGATCGCCGCCAGCTCCTCGTCCGTCGGGTTGCCGCGACGCACGTCGATGCGCACGGGCACGGGGGACGCGGCATCCGTCTCGTCGAACAGGCTCACAGGGGGATGTTCCCATGCTTCTTCGGCGGGAGCGACGCACGCTTGCCGCGCAGCGCCCGCAGGGCCTTCGCGATCGACACGCGGGTCTGCGCCGGCTCGATGATGCCGTCGAGCTCGCCGCGCTCGGCGGCGAGGAACGGGGAGGTGACGTTGTAGGTGTACTCGTTGGCGAGGCGGGCGCGCACGGCGGCGACGTCCTCGCCGGCCTCCTCGGCGCGCTTGAGCTCGCCGCGGTAGAGGATGTTCACCGCGCCCTGGCCGCCCATGACCGCGATCTCAGCGGTCGGCCAGGCCAGGTTGATGTCGGCGCCGAGCTGCTTGGAGCCCATGACTATGTACGCGCCGCCGTAGGCCTTGCGCAGGATCACTGTCACCAGCGGCACTGTCGCCTCCGCATACGCGTAGAGGAGTTTCGCGCCGCGGCGGATGACGCCGGTCCACTCCTGGTCGGTGCCGGGGAGGTAGCCGGGCACGTCGACGAGCGTCACGATCGGGATCGAGAACGCGTCGCAGAAGCGCACGAAACGCGCCGCCTTCTCGCCTGCGTCGATGTTCAGGGTGCCTGCCATCTGCGACGGCTGGTTGGCGATGATGCCCACCGAGCGGCCCTCGACGCGGCCGAACCCGATGAGGATGTTCGGCGCGAACAGCGGCTGCACCTCGAGGAAGTCGCCGTCGTCGACGATGTGCTCGACGACGCCGTGCATGTCGTAGGGCTGGTTGGGGGAGTCGGGGATGACCGTGTTGAGGGTGCGGTCGGAGTCGGTCGTCTCGAAGTCGAACGCCGACTCGTAGTCGGGCACCTCCGACATGTTGTTGTCGGGGAGGAAGGCGAGCAGCGAGCGCGCGTAGTCGATCGCGTCCTCCTCGTCGTCGGCGAGGTAGTGCGCGACGCCCGACCGGGTGTTGTGCGTGTGGGCGCCGCCGAGCTCGTCCATCCCGACGTCCTCGCCGGTGACCGTCTTGATCACGTCGGGGCCGGTGACGAACATCTGGCTGGTCTTGTCGACCATGATCACGAAGTCGGTGAGCGCCGGGCCGTAGACGGCACCGCCCGCAGCCGGGCCCATGATGATCGAGATCTGCGGGATCACGCCCGACGCGGCGGTGTTCAGGCGGAAGATCTCGCCGTACTTGCCGAGCGCGACCACACCCTCCTGGATACGCGCGCCGCCCGAGTCGAGCACGCCGATGATCGGGATGCCGCTGCGCAGCGCCAGCTCCATGACCTTGATGATCTTCTCGCCCGCGACCTCGCCGAGGGAGCCCCCGAAGGTCGAGAAGTCCTGCGAGTAGACGGCGACGGTGCGACCGTGGATCGTGCCGACGCCGGTGACGACGGAATCGCCGTAGGGACGCGACTTCTCCATGCCGAACGCGGTGGTGCGGTGGCGCACGTACTCATCGACCTCGGTGAACGACCCGTGGTCGAGCAGCATCTCGATGCGCTCGCGGGCGGTGAGCTTGCCCTTGGCGTGCTGCTTGGTCTGCGCGACGGTCTCGGCGTCGACGACCGCCTCGCGGTAACGGCGGCGCAGGTCCTCGATCTTGGCAGCGGTGGTCGTGAGGTCGGGGGTGTCGGTCACGGATTCCACCCTATCCACCGGCCCCGTCCGACGCTTGGAGGGTTCGGACAACAGGCGGAGGCATCCGCTGTTCCTCGTCTGAGACATGGCGGTGGATGCCGGCGGCCCGGAGCCCGCGCGTAGGGTGGCGGCATGCCCATTCCCGCCGCAGGATTCCCCCTCGCCGCCGCGGTCAGCCCGAGGCTCCAGGTCGCCGAGCACACCGACTCCACGAACGCCGACCTCGTGGCCGCCGTGCGCGACGCGCCCCGCGACTGGCCGCACCTGTCGGCGCTGCTGACCACCGACCAGCGTCGGGGGCGGGGTCGCCTCGACCGCACCTGGGTCGCGCCACCCGGCGCCGCGCTCGCCCTGTCCGTCGTCGTCGACGTCGCCGGGCTCCCGATTGCGGCCCGCGGCTGGATCCCGCTCGCCGCCGGCGCCGCGATGACCCGCGCTGTCGCCGCGCAGCTGCGCGGAACCGGCAACTCCGCCGGGCTGAAGTGGCCCAACGACGTGCTCGTGGACGGACTGAAGATCTGCGGCATCCTCGCCGAAGCCGTCGCCGGCTCGCCCTCGACCGTCGTCGTCGGCTCCGGAGTGAACACGCGGATGGCCGCGGTCGACCTGCCCGTGACCACCGCGACCTCGTTCGCCGCCCTCGGGGTCGCCGTCGACGAGGATCGCCTGATCGCCGACTACCTGACGGCTCTCGACGAGCAGCTGGCCGCGCTCGCGGCAGCCGGAGGCGACGCGTCGGCGGCGGGTCTGCGGGGCGAGATCGAGGCGCTGTGCCTGACGCTCGGGCGCGCCGTCACCGTGTCCTTCCCCGACGGTTCCGCGCTCGTGGGCGAGGCCGTGCGCATCGACACCGACGGACGCCTGGTCGTGCGCGGGGCTGCGGGTGAGACGGCCGTCGCAGCGGGAGACGTCACCCACGTGCGGTGAGGTGGGGCGTCGCTCGCCGTTCCGGTCCCGCGTGGCGCAGCTCGCGCCGTCGGTACCGGCCGCCACAATGAGAGGGTGAGCAACACCTCGGCCTACGGCTACGGCCGGCCGCAGACCCCCGCCCCGGGTGTCGACGCGCCCGAACGGCGCATCGCCCGGATGCGACCGGTGGGTGCCGGACTGTTCTGGTCGGCGCTTCTGCTCATCGCTGTGTGCGGCGCGACCGGCTACTTCCTGTTCGACCCGCCTTTCGGGCTGCCGATCTGGGTGGTCCCCGCCGTGGCCGCGATCGTCATCGTGCTGCTCGTCGTACTGCCGTATCTCGCGTGGTCCGCGCACACCTACACGATCACGACGCGCCGGGTCATCGAGCGCAGCGGTCTGCTCTCACGCACCCACCGCGAGGTCGGTCACACGCGCGGCTATGCGATCACCGTCCGGCGCGGCCTGTGGCAGCGTCTGTGGCGCGCGGGCACGATCGAGCTCGCCTCCGGCACCGAGAAACCTCTCGTGCTGCGCGGCATCCGCGACGTGAACCTCGTGCACGAGGTGCTCGTCGACCAGGTCGAGGTCGGACAGATCCTGGCCCACCGCGACAGTCACACCACCGGCGAGACCCTCTGACGCGCACCCGTCGCGACGCCTGCGGCAGAATGGATCGGTCGAAGGGAGACGCATGACCGTGCGCGTCGGAGTCGTCGGGGGCGGGCAGCTCGCCCGCATGATGATCGCCCCGGCGGTCGAGCTGGGCGTGGAGATCCGCGTGCTCGCGGAGGAGCCGGGCATGTCGGCGGCGCTCGCCGCGACGGCCGTGGGCGACTACCGAGACACCGAGACGGTGCGGGCGTTCGCGAAAGACGTCGACGTGCTCACATTCGACCACGAGCACGTTCCGCAGGACGTGTTGCGCGCCCTCATCGCCGACGGCGTCGCCGTGCACCCCGGGCCGGACGCCCTGCAGTACGCGCAGGACAAGCTCGCGATGCGCCGCAAGGTCGCCGAGCTCGGCCTCCCTCAGCCCGACTGGGCGGAGGTCGCCGACGCCGAGGCGCTGGGTGCATTCCTCGCCTCCCACGGCGGCCGCGCCGTGGTCAAGACTCCGCGCGGCGGCTACGACGGCAAGGGCGTGCGGGTCGTCGGTGCGGCCACCGACGCCGACGACTGGTTCGCGGCGCTCGCCGAGGATGGCCGCGGCGGTGCGCTCCTCGTCGAGGAGCTCGTCGACTTCGACCGCGAGCTCGCCGCGCAGGTCGCCCGCCGCCCCTCGGGAGAGCTCGTCGCGTATCCGGTCGTGGAGACGGTGCAGCGCGGCGGCGTGTGCGCCGAGGTCGTCGCCCCGGCGGCGGGCCTCGCCCCCGAGGTCGCCGCCGAGGCGACCCGCATCGCGACCGGCGTCGCGCACGGCGTCGGCGTCACCGGGATGCTGGCGGTCGAGCTGTTCGCGACGGCCTCCGGACGCGTGCTGGTCAACGAGTTCGCGATGCGCCCGCACAACAGCGGCCACTGGACGCAGGACGGCGCGGTGACCAGCCAGTTCGAGCAGCACCTGCGTGCCGTGCTCGATCTGCCCCTGGGCGACACCGCCGCGCGCGCGCCCTGGACCGTCATGATCAACGTGCTCGGCGGCCCCGTCGCCGGATCGCTCGACGAGCGCTTCGCTGCGGCGATGGCCGCGCACCCCGACGCGAAGGTGCACACGTACGGCAAGGCGCCCCGACCCGGGCGGAAGGTCGGCCACGTCAACGTGTCGGGGAGCGATCTCGACGCGGTCCGCGCGGACGCCGTGGCCGCGGCATCCTTCTTCCTCGACTGAGGCGTGCGCCGGGCGGCCGGCGCCCGGATGCCGTGACCGCGCGCCGTTGCGGTGATGTCCAGCACGAGCGCCCTAGCCTGGACGGGTGACGCGCGCGCTGCATTCCTCCGACGCGCCCCTCGTCGGGGTCGTGATGGGTTCCGACTCCGACTGGCGGGTGATGGCCGACGCCTCCCAGGTGCTGAGCGACTTCGGCGTGCCGCACGAGGTCGAGATCGTCTCCGCCCACCGCACCCCCGACAAGCTGATCGCCTACGGGCGTGAGGCGCGCGGCCGCGGCCTGAAGGCGATCATCGCGGGCGCCGGCGGTGCCGCGCACCTCCCCGGGATGCTCGCCTCCGTCACCGCCCTCCCCGTCATCGGGGTGCCGGTGCCGCTCGCGACCCTCGACGGGCTCGACTCGCTGCTGTCGATCGTGCAGATGCCCGGCGGCATCCCGGTCGCGACCGTCTCGATCGGCGGCGCGAAGAACGCCGGGCTGCTCGCCGTGCGCATCCTCGGCGCCTCCGATCCGCGCCTCGCCGACAGGGTCGAGGCGTACGCGCGCGAGCTGGAGGATCAGGTGGCGCAGAAGAACCGCCGCCTGAAGGACAGCCTGTGACCGTCGCCCCCCGCACCCCCCGGTGGCCGGGCGACGAACGGGGTCTCGTCAACCCCTATCCGATCCGCTACCCCGACAGCACGTCGCCGGCGGTCATGACGCGGCGGGCCTGGTGGCTCGTCGTCGTGAACCTCCTGATCCCGGGCTCGGCACAGGCCGCGGCGGGCAACCGCCGCCTCGCGAAACTCGGCCTCGGTGCGACCCTCGTCATGTGGGTGCTCGCGGTTCTGGCCGTGCTCGTCGCCGTTGTGTGGCGACCGTTCTTCCTCACCGTCGTCACGAACAGTCTCGTGCTGCTGATCATCCAGATCGCCCTCGTCGCGTACGCCGTGCTCTGGATCGTGCTCGCCCTCGACACGCTGCGGCTCGTGCGGCTCATCAAGACGCGCCCGTGGGCACGCCTCGCGGTGCCGGCCGCTGTCGTCGCAGTGACGCTCGTGGTCAGCGGCGGCGCGGGGTACGCGGCGGTGCTGGTCGGCTCGGCACGGAATGCGCTCGGGTCGGTGTTCAGCGCGGGCGGCCCGGCCGTCGCGCCGACCGACGGGTACTACAACATCCTCCTGCTGGGCGTCGACAGCGGAGCGGGACGCGATTCGATGCGCCCCGACAGCATCTCCGTGGCATCCGTCAACGCCGACACCGGACAGGTCACCATCACCGGTATCCCGCGCGACATGAAGGACGTGCCGTTCGCGCCGGGGCCGATGCAGACGCTCTTCCCCGACGGCTACAAGGGCAAGAACTGCGGCACCGCCCACTGCGCGATCAACGAGATCTTCACCGAGGTGAATGTGCTCCGCAAGGGCACCGACATCTATCCCGACGCGACCACGTATCAATACAGCCCCGGTATCGAAGCGGTGAAGGATGCCGCGGAGGGCGTCACCGGACTCACGATCCCGTACTACGTCTTCATCGACATGGACGGCTTCGCGGCCCTCATCGACGCGCTCGGCGGCATCGACATCACCGTCACCGAACGACTCCCGAAGGGCTGGGGGCCGACGTACACGAACGAGCCCGCGAGCAAGTGGGCGATCGGGTGGATCGAGCCGGGTGCGCAGCACATGGACGGCGACACGGCGCAGTGGTACGCCCGCTCGCGCTACACGACGAGCGACTGGGACCGGATGCTCCGCCAGCGTCAGCTGCAGGAGGCGATCCTCGCGCAGTTCACCCCGGCGAACGTGCTCTCGCGCTTCCAGGATGTCGCCAACGCCGGCACCCACATCATCGAAACGGACATCCCCGACTCGATGATCGGCTATTTCCTCGATCTCGCGATCAAGGCGAAGGGTCAGCCCGTGCAGTCGCTCGAGCTCACGCCCGCCGGTGCGAACATCGACCCCGACAAGCCGGACTTCACCGTCACGCGCGCGCTCGTGGCCGAGAAGCTGCATCCGTCCTCCGCCACTCCGAGCCCCACCGGCTGAGCGCGCGCTCGGGTTCGCCCGACACGCGGTGGGTAGGCTCGAGACCATGACGGTGACCCTGCGCGTGGTGCTCGATCAACTGGTCGGGGCGCCCGCGTCGGAACTCACGGCAGCATCCGCTGAGGTGGCGCGCGCCCTGATCGCGACCGCGCCGCGGGACTGCGAGGTCGCCGCCCTCGTGCCGGCCGGCGACGCCGCCGCGCTCGCGCGCGAGGTTCCGGGGCTCGCCCGCGTCGACACGGTCGGGATGCCGCGGGCCGCCGCTCTCGCCTCCTGGCAGCTCGGCGTCGCGCCGGGTGTCGGCGGCGGACTCATCCATTCGCCGACGCTGGCGGCGCCGCTCGTGCGTCACGACCGCATCAACGACAACGACCAGACGGTCGTGACGCTCTGGGACATCCCTGACTTCTCGGATGCCGCGTCGAAGACCGCTGCGCTCGCGCACAAGGCGATGCTCAAGCGCGCCGAACGGCACGCCGATGCCGTGATCGTCCCGACCCATGCGATCGCGGAGCGACTGGCGGCGACCACGAAGCTGCGCGGCCGTGTACGCGTGATCGCGGGGGCGGCACCTCAGGGGTTCGCCGTTCCCGGTGACGCGATCGGACGCCGCCGCGCGCTCGTCGTGCCCGACCGCGTGCTCGTGCTCGACGGTGCGGGTGCCGAGGCCGACCTCGACGCCGGATTCGCGGCGGCACTGTGCGGCGCCCCGGATGTGCCGATCGTCGTGCTGGGCGCTGGCGACCTGCGCGTCGACCGGGTGAGGGCGCGGGCGGAGCAGGCCGGGGTGCCGAGCGCCCACCTGCGAGTGCTCGCCGGGCTCGACGCGTACGACCGCGCGGCGGTGCTGGATGCGGCGGTCGCCGTCGTCGCACCCTCGCGGGCCTCGGCGTTCCCATGGCGGGTCCTCGAGGCGTTCGCCGTGGGGGTGCCGGTCATCGCCGCGGACTGCGACGACCATCGGGAGATCATCGTCGACGGGGGAGTTCTCGTCGACCCCGCCGAGCTCGGCGCCGCGCTGCATGACGCGATCGGCGACAGCGCGCGACTGCGGGTGCTGGCCCGCGATCGCGGACGCGGCTTCTCGTGGTCCGACCACGCCGCGCGGGTCTGGGAGCTCCACGCGGAGCTGTGAGGTGGGTCCACTTCTTGACACTCGTGCAACGTCAGTCACAATAGTCACAACAGCACCGGTGGACGGCGCGCCTTCGAACAGCGCCGCACATTCCGGGAAAGGATGTGCGTGCGGGGAGCATTCGAATGCGTCAGGGACCTCGCGGCACATTGAGTAGACCGGGGACACGACGCATGAGACCTCATCGCCTCTTCGTGACGATCGCGGTCGTGGCGACCTCGCTTGCCGTGGCCCTCGGCACGCTCGTCGGGATAGCTGTGGTGAACGAGCAAGCCTCGCGTCCTGTCGCCGCGACGCCCGCCGCCGACCTGAGCCAGTTCCAGGCCGGCAACATCATCAGCAACGCGGTCTTCTTCAACAGCGCGTCGATGACCCAGGCGCAAATACAGGCTTTCCTCGAGGCAAAGGTCCCGTCCTGTCAATCGGGTTACACCTGCTTGAAGGATTGGTACGACACCAGCCGATCGACATCCGCGGACGCCATGTGCGGCGCCTATCAAGGGGGCACCAGCGAACGCGCCTCCGCGATCATCTACAAGGTGGCGCAGGCGTGCGGCATCAATCCGCAGGTCATCCTCGTGACACTGCAGAAGGAACAGGGGCTCGTCACCAACACGTGGCCATCGACGTGGAGATACACGATCGCGATGGGGCAGGGATGCCCTGACACGGCGGCATGCAACACCACCTATTACGGATTCTTCAATCAGGTCTACGGCGCGGCATGGCAGTTCAAACGTTATGGAAATCCCCCGGGAACCTCGGCGTATTTCACGTGGTATTCGCCTGGCAAGACCTGGAATGTGCAGTACAATCCGAGCGCGTCATGCGGCTCTTCCCCCGTTTACATCCAGAATCAGGCCACCGCCGATCTCTATTACTACACTCCGTACCAGCCAAATTCCGCTGCCTTGGCTGCCGGATACGGGTCCGGCGACTCATGTTCGAGCTACGGAAATCGCAACTTCTTCAACTACTTCACGGATTGGTTCGGGTCCACTCAGTCGGCCGGACCGCTCGTATCGCTGGGTGCAGACATCTACGTGGTATCGGGGGGCCGCCGGTACCATGTGACGCTCGCGGATTGGCCGGCCTATAACGCTGCGTTCGGACAGCCCGCGTCGGTATCGACGACCTACTTGAGTCAGTTCACTGACAGCGGTGATGCGTCGCGGTATGTCCTCAATGGCGACACGTCGGTTGTGGCATACCTCGACGCCGGGAAGCTGCACCGATTTCCGACATGTGCATTGGTTGCCGCGTGGGGTGGTAGTTGTTCCGCTCTCACGGTGCTGTCGTCGACAGAGTTCGGTGTCGTCGGTTCAGGGCCGGAGATGGCCCCGTTCGGAACGGTGGGATCTGATCCAACGGTGTATCTGATCTCCAACGGGGCACTCGCGCCGCTCTTCGACATGGCGACCGTGTCGTATCTCAATGGCGGATCAGTGCCGTACATCGGTGGTCTATCGAGCAGCGTCGCTGCGAACTACTCGCGTGCGCCACTGCGGTTTGTCCCCGCGCAACTGATCATCCTGCCCGGAGATTCTCGAGTCTGGTTGCCGACGTCTGACGGGCGCTTGCTCTACCTTCCTTCATTCACGGTGGCGACGGACCTGGGGATCCCGTTGAGCGTGTCTCAAGTGCCCTCCGACCGTGTCGCCGCTTTCACGCGGCAGACGCCGCTCACACAGGCGGTGACTTGCAATGCTGCACGCTATTTCGGCTCTCAAGGCACTCTCTACGCGGCCAGCGATGTCGGAGGGATGTCCACGCTCGAGCTAGACAGTGACACATGCGCTCGCCTCAACATGAGCAGCACCCCCAGTGCGCCGATATTCCTCAAGACGGCCGCGAGCCAAGATGTCTTCACCCTTCGTGGGGGAGGTCGTTCTCACGTGGTGTCGATGCCTGCTCTCACAGAACTTGCCGGAGGGGCTCCTGACCCGCGGATCATCCAGGTGACTGATGCTTCTTTGGCGACGATTGCGAACACCGGTCCATACTGGCTGGCAGGCCAGCTCGTGAAGTCTCCTACCTCGGATCGTGTGTATCTCTGGGACGGCACGGCCTACTATTACCTTCCGAGCTTTGACGTAGCTCGAGCCTTCGGCGTGAGCACCGCCGTCACCACTTCTTCGGAAGTCTCGCCTCCGGCCACGGTGTCGGATCTGGCGACGACGGTCATGTGCGGATCGACCAGCTACATCGCTCAGAACGGTCAACTCTCCCGAACGACAGCGCCATCCCTGATCACCCTTGCCTCGGTGTTCTGCAACAAGCTTGTATTCGCGAGCCGCTGACGCGAAGTGGTGCTCAACTTGGCGGAAAGGCAGCGTGGGCTATTCGCTGAGGTAGTCCGCGAGGGACGTGCGCCAATCGTCGATGGCGAATCCGGTTGACGCGATCTTCGATATCGACAATTCACTGTTCATCGGTCGAGGCGCCACCGCGTAGTCTGCCTGCGCGAAGAACGCCCGAGTTGTCGTCGCGCTGACCCGCTCAGGGTCGTGACCCGTAAGCCGGAACACCTCAGTTGCGATTGCGTGCCAGCTCGAACTCTCTCCACCCTCCGAAACGTTATAGACACCATGCGGAGCGCGAACGTCGAGAAGATGCAGAATCGCGGATGCGAGCGTCGATGCGAACGTCAATCGACCGACCTGGTCTGAGACGACCGACGGGTCTACCCCACGCGCGGCAAGTGACGCCATTGTGCGAACGAAATTCTTTCCGTCCCCGATGACCCAGCTCGTCCTCAGAATGTAGTGGCGGGGAACTGTCGCCACGATGGCGTCGCCCGCTGCCTTGGTCTGCCCATATACCCCGAGTGGCGCCACCGAATCAGATTCGAGATAGGCATCGCTCTTCGTGCCGTCGAAGACGTAATCGCTGGACACGTGCACGAGCGTGATGCCGTTCGCGGTCGCGATCCGGGCCAGCGCGGCGACCGCGGTCGTGTTAGCCTCCCACGCCGCGACCCGTCCCTCCGGGGTCTCCGCCTTGTCGACCGCGGTGTAGGCGGCGGCATTGATGATGGTGTCGTAGTCGCGCCACCGGCGGGCCGATGCGAGCTCGTCGGAGGTGAGATCGATGTCGTCGCGGGTCGCGAACTCGGCCCAGGGGGCATCCGCGAATCGCTGACGCAGCGCGCGGCCGAGCTGCCCGTTCGCGCCGAGCACGAGGGTCTTGCGGCGCGGGATCGGGGTGACGTCGGCGAGGCGCGGGTGCGCGAGGTCTTTGGGGCTGATCTCCACGTCGGACAGCGGGATAGGCCAGGCGATAGCGGCGGTCTCGTCGGCGAGGTTCAGGAACGAGTACGTCGCGCTCGGTGACCAGTGGTCGTTGACGAGGTAGACGTAGGCGGTGTTCGGCTCGAGCGTCTGGTACGAGTTGCCGACACCGCGCGGTACGAAGATGGCGGTGGAGGCGTCGAGCTCCGCGGTCACGACCGCCCCGAACGTCGGCCCTTCGCGCAGGTCCACCCAGGCGCCGAAGATGCGTCCGGTCGCGACCGAGACGAACTTGTCCCAGGGCTCCGCGTGGATGCCGCGGGTGGTCCCGACGGCGTCGTTGAAGGAGATGTTGTTCTGCACCGGCCCGAAGTCCTCGAGTCCGGCGGCGAGCATCTTCTCGCGCTGCCAGTTCTCCTTGAACCAGCCGCGGTTGTCGCCGTGCACGGGCAGATCGAAGATCACCAGGCCCGGGATCGCGGTCTCACGGCGAGCGAGGGCCTTGCCGACGTCGACCACGGGTCACTGCCCCTTCGTGGCGTAGAACGCCTCGGTGGCGTCCTTGGACGGCGCCCACCAGGCCTCGTTCGCGCGGTACCAGTCGATGGTGTTCGCCAGACCCGACTCGAAATCCTGAAACTGCGGCGTCCAGCCGAGCTCGGTGCGCAGCTTCGTCGAATCGATCGCGTAGCGCAGGTCGTGCCCGGCGCGGTCGGTGACGTGGTCGTAGGCGTCGCGGGGCTGCCCCATCGTCTCGAGGATGAGCTCGACGACATCCTTGTTGTTGCGCTCCCCGTCGGCGCCGATGAGGTATGTCTGGCCGGGCTCGCCCTTCTCGAGAATGGTGAGCACCGCCGACGAGTGGTCGTCGGCGTGGATCCAGTCGCGCACGTTCTCGCCCGCGCCGTAGAGCTTGGGGCGGATGCCGCGGATCACGTTCGTGATCTGGCGCGGGATGAACTTCTCCACGTGCTGGAACGGTCCGTAGTTGTTCGAGCAGTTCGAGATCGTGGCCCGCACCCCGAAGGAGCGCACCCAGGCGCGGACGAGGAGGTCCGAGCCGGCTTTCGTCGATGAGTACGGTGACGAAGGGTTGTAGGGGGTCGACTCGGTGAAGCGCGCCGGGTCGTCGAGCTCGAGGTCGCCGTAGACCTCGTCGGTCGAGATGTGGTGCAGGCGGGTGTCGTGACGCCGTGCCGCCTCGAGCAGCGTGTAGGTGCCGATGATGTTGGTGTCGAGGAACGGCCGCGGGTCGTTGAGGCTGTTGTCGTTGTGGGACTCGGCTGCGTAGTGCACGACCGCGTCGACGCCCGCGAACAGCTCGTCGACGAGGGCGGCGTCGGCGATGTCGCCCTGCACGAACGCGACCCGGTTCTCTGGGAGCCCGTCGAGCGAGGCGCGGTTGCCCGCATAGGTGAGCTTGTCGAGCACGGTCACGTGGTGGTCGGTGTGGGCCACCACGTGGTGCACGAAATTCGAACCGATGAAACCGGCACCGCCGGTGACGAGAAGCTTGGCCACGCCAGAAGGCTACCGTGCGCGTCCTCAGTGATCCGTCGGCGTTTGGTCAGGCTCGGCCTTATCGGGGAGACTGGAGTCCATGCGCGGAATCATCCTGGCCGGCGGTACCGGCTCGCGGCTGCACCCCATCACCCTCGGTGTCTCGAAGCAGCTCGTCCCGGTGTACGACAAGCCGATGATCTACTACCCGCTCTCGACGCTGATCCTCGCGGGTATCCGCGACATCCTCGTCATCACCACGCCGCACGACGCCGCCCAGTTCGAGCGCCTGCTCGGCGACGGCTCACAGTTCGGCGTGTCGATCACGTACAAGCAGCAGCCGTCGCCCGACGGGCTCGCGCAGGCATTCGTGCTCGGTGAGGAGCACATCGGCTCGGACTCGGCCGCCCTCGTGCTCGGAGACAACATCTTCTACGGCCAGGGCATGGGCACTCGCCTGCGTCAGTACAGCGACCTCGAGGGCGGCGTCGTGTTCGGCTACTGGGTCGACGACCCGACCGCCTACGGCGTGGTGGAATTCGACGCGGCGGGGCGCGCCGTCTCCCTCGAGGAGAAGCCCGCCCACCCGAAGTCGAACTGGGCTGTGCCCGGACTTTACTTCTACGACAACGACGTGGTCGAGATCGCCAAGAACCTCACCCCGTCGCCGCGCGGCGAGCTCGAGATCACCGACGTCAACAAGACCTACCTCGAGCAGGGTCGGCTTCAGGTCGAACTCCTGCCGCGCGGCACCGCCTGGCTCGACACCGGAACGTTCGACTCGCTCAGCGAGGCGACGGACTTCATCCGCACCGTCGAGAAGCGTCAGGGCCTGTCGATCGGGTGCCCCGAAGAGGTCGCCTGGCGTCTCGGGTTCCTGAGCGACGACGAGTTGCGTGAGCGCGCCCAACCCCTCGTGAAGAGCGGATACGGCGCATATCTGCTCAAGGCGCTCGAGCAAGGCAGGTGAGCGTTGCGAGCGGGAGAGGACATCCTGCATGATCCGAACCGTGACCGCTGGCGGGACGCCGTGCAGGTGCATCGCAGTCTGAGTTGACGCGGGTGGCGTGACGGGACGACAGGGCCGGTCGGTGGATCGCGACCGGAGCTTGGTAGTAGATGTCCCCCCATACGAAGGAAGAAGTGCAATGCGACTGAGTGCCCTACGCGACCTCACTCAGCGGTCCCGGGCGTGGAGACTTGCAGGTCAAATCGTGGCGGTGGCGGGAGTGCTTCTCATCGCGCTCCTGGGAATTCAGCAGGAGCAACGCGGCAATCCCTGGTTCGACGTGCTCGACGAGAGCGCGCACTACGACTATGTGTTGAAGCTTGCTGACGGGCATATCCCGGCGTGGGGAAGCACCCTCGATCAAGACACCATGCTTCTGTGGGACTGTCTCGGCAACAGTGCGACGGGTCTCAAGGGCGACTGCGCGATCGAGCAACGCTCCCCGGGATCGTTCGCCGCAGGCGGCTACAGCTATGAAGCGCAACAGCCCCCACTCGGATACCTCGCTTATGTACCCGGCTACCTGCTCTCCGAAGGGCTTTCGCCCTCCGGGCAGTTGAACATCGTTCGCGATGTCGGTGGTGTTCTCCTGCTCCTGATTGCGGGAGTGCTGATCGTGAGCATTGCCAGTCAGGCGCGCTTTGGGTTCTTCCGAACCCTGACGCTCGCGGGGCTTACGCTTCTTGCGCCGATCACGATTCACGCGTTCTCTACTGTAAGCAACGATGCTGCCACGCTGGTGTCGGCGCTTGTCTTCATTCTGGGACTGCAGCTCGTTGCGAGAGAGAAGCTGAATCGTCGCCCGTCAGCACTTGTGGCGGGGGTCATAGTGGGTGTAGTACTCGGCGGGGTGAAGGGATACATGATCCTGTTGCCCGCCGGAGCTTTCATCGCATTGGCAGTCCTTACCTTCCGACCGCGAAAGGTCTCCTTTCAAGGCCTCCTCGGCGACATGGGGCGGTTTGCTCTGACGCCGAGGTCGTTGTTCCTCCTCACGTCAGCGACGGTCTCTGCGATCGTCGCCGTAGCGTTCACCATCTGGCAATCGGTACGTGAGCTGATTCCCGCGTCGATCGTCCAGGAGGCGCTGGGAGGCTTTTTGCCCCGAGTGCCGTACATTCAGTGGTCTACGGTTGTGAGTTCCTTCGTGAACCTGACCAACAATTGGTATGGATCGGCGAATGGGCTGACCCCGCACGGCCAGGTGTACCTCGCCGTGAACACCGTCTTTCTCATCGGAATTGGTATCGCCATCGCGCGGAAGTCGACCTGGCGCCAAGGATCCCTTCACCTGGCAGTCGTGTGGTTGTCCATCGCCGTCATATTCAGTATCGGTTGGTCGGTTCTTCAGTTCGTGCAGGGTGGCTTCAACTTTGACGCACCGCTGAGGTACGGCCTTCCGCTTCTGCCGATCGGAGCCTTGGCGGTCGCGATCGGATGGCGACGCACATCAATGTCATCGTGGGGGGATCCGGGCGAGCTCACGCTCGATGGCGATCGCACGGGTCGTGGGTGAGAGGCTCAGCAGAGGAGGGGCCGTTCGCGAGCAAAGGTCACCGCGGTCACACATCCGCGTTGCCGGGAGGGTCAAACGTGGCGTCTGCGTGACGCCGCCCGGCCCTCTGCACCTATCTATCGGTGGGTGACGGATCCGCAGATCCGCAGTAGATGTCGTTTACGAGTGGTGAGAATGCTGCGGTCCTCGCCGGCGCAGGTGAGCCCATTGCGGACCATTCAGTGAAACTCAAGTGGCGCCCGAACATGTCGGTTGGGCTAGGGGTGAAGGGCACAGCGCGCGTATAGGAGATTGACGCGGGCCCTATGTAGTCGATCTCGCCCGTCGCGCGGCGCAAGTCGACATCCCACTGGACGATGTGATCGTTCGTGGTTCGCGTGACCACCTGCGGTGTCGGCGAGCCCCACGCGAGCCAATCGGCATAACTGATCCGCCCGCCTTTGCCGCTGCGCGCGTCACATAAGTACGCTATCGCGCCTGACTTGTCCCAGCTCATCGCGACGAAGCCGCGGTTGTCTCGGGACTCGAATGTCGGGAACGCAGCGTCACGCCACTGCGAGAAGGTGAGCTTCTGCACGCTTCCCGAGAAGTCCGTCGCGAAGATCTCTGGCGAGGTCGGCCACTTGTACGCGATGATCCAGTCCGCCCAGGCCAGGCGAGCGGGAACCGGCCATCCGGCGGAGGTCCACTGATTGAAGTCGATTGACATGAGGACCTCCTCGTCAGTCGATTCGAAGTAGGTGTACGCATACACCGTCGGTAGGTCGAGCACCTTGAAGTAGTCGGTTTCAGCGTCGGAGAACGCCGGAAATCCCAGGGATTCCCAATCCGTCCAGGTCAGAGCTCGAGAGCCCCCGACATTGAGCTCATAAATCACGCCATCGTATGCAGTTCTGACATAGCTCGACAGCGCGGGAGGGGCAGATGGAGCAGCGGTGCCGAGTGGTGAGGTGCCCGTGAGAGCGACAACACCTGCCATGACTACGTGAAAAAAGGACAGCACGCTTCCCCCATCGTCCAACTGCTCTCAGGTGGTTGATAGCATAAGGATGGGCTTCTCTCAAATTCGAGATCGAGTCTGGCCTGCTATTTGGTCGCGATGTTGAGGATGCCGAGGAACATCCCGGACATCACGGTTTGCGCGCCGAGCACCATCAGAAGGGTGGCAGGGATGGCGATGCGGAGCGTCGCCTGAGTGTCTTGCGCTCCAAACCCTGCAGCGGCCCAGAGGCTGAACTGACCCACGAAGATGGCCAAGCCTGCGCAGAAGAGCAGTAGTCCGACGATCGAGAGAGACTCAAGACTGACTCGTTCGGCGAGCCACGCGAAGCTTCGACTTCGTGGCAGTCTGAAACCTTCGCGCTCGGCGTACATCTTCGTGAGGAGCGCAAACAAAACTGCTTGGAAGCCGACGACCGCAAGCGCGGACGTATAGGTCTGTGTAGCGACGTTGAGGCCGAGTTGACCTATCTGCGCCGACCCGAATGCGAGCACGAACGTTCCGACCACACCGAGAAGGAAAGTCGCGAGTCCGGGCCAGAGGAAGAGCCAGCGCGGACTGTAGACCAGGAGGAATCTAAGGTGTCGCCATCCGTCACGCCAGCTGCGCAGGTGTGGCGGTCGGCTCCTGCCGTCTTTACGCAACGTGGTCGGGACCTCGCTCACCTGCATGCCCGACAGTGACGCCTTCACGACCATTTCGCTCGCGAACTCCATCCCGGTCGTATGGAGCTCCGCGGCCAACATCGATTGGCGGTTGAAGCCGCGCAACCCGCAGTGAAAATCGCGAATCGGCGAGCGGAACAGGACGCGACCTATCCATGTCAGGACGGGATTGCCGAGGTACTTGTGCAACGGGGGCATCGCGCCCGCTTCTATCCCCCCACGGAACCGGTTTCCCATCACCAGGTCATCGCCGGCGCGAAGCCGCTCGAGGAAGGGATCCAGGTTCGTAAAGTCATAGCTGTCGTCCGCGTCGCCCATGACAACGTATCGACCGCGAGCTGATTCGATGCCACCGATCAGCGCCGCGCCATACCCCTTGCGTTCGACAGCCACAACCCGCGCGCCCAGGTCGCGAGCAATTTGTTGCGAGCCGTCCGAGCTGCCGTTGTCCGCAATGAGCACCTCACCTGACACTCCGGAGCGCGCCAGGTACGACTGGGCCTTGCCGATGCAGATCGCGAGAGTTTCGGCTTCGTTGAGACAAGGCATAAGGATGCTCAGTTCAACGTCTTGATTAGTGTCCATGACTCCCACTCGCTCGACGGTCCAGCAGTCGATACTAGTCAAGCGAAGCTGCGTGCCCGCGCTCCCGCATTGCCATAACGCTGTAGACGAGTAGTCCCAGCGCAGTGAGAGCTGTGCCCGCGATGGCGCCGACCAGCGCGCCGGACACCCCGTCGAGTCCGACGGCGATGGCCACCATCAAGCCGACGCCGACCGTCGAGCCGCCCGCCGTAATCGCAGTGACCGCCACCTCATGTCGCAGGATCGACAACGCCGCCCCCAAGAGCACCGCTGTCGAGTTGCCGAGAACGGCGACCATCAGCATCTGCGCGATGGGGACAGCTTTGTCGAAACTGGGTCCGAAGATGAGCGGCAGCGCGATGGGGAGGCACGCCGCTATCACAATGCAGCCTGCACTCACCAAGCCGCCGACGATTCCGAGCGAACGCCATAGGAACGCAGCCTGGGCTCGTTTCGGCTGGAGTGCCAACTCACCGAATCGTGGCAGGAGTGCCTGAGTGAGTGCCTGCGCGAGCATTCCGATCGGGGTCGCGAGTGAAAGGGCGGCGGCGAACTGACCGGCTGAATGAGGGTCCGAAAAGGCGGACGCTACGACCATGGGTACCTGCATGATCCCATTCGTGGCCAACATGGTGACCGAAGTCCATGCGATGAGCTTGGTTGGCGCGGCGTGCTTCTGCACCTCGTCGACCGACGGAGGTCGAACGCGAGTCGCCAGAATGACCGCGCGGCAGCCGACCACGGCGAAGAGCAGGTATCCGACAATCGCGGGCGCTACGGCGAGCTCGTTGGCGCCGAGTATCACCATCGCGAAGAGCAGGCCGATGGTTGCGCCGCTCGATAGGAGATCCCACAGCGCGACGTTGCGCATCTGCCCGATGCCGATCCACGCTCCACGCACGGCGATGTACGACGACCACGCGATGGTCAAGAGCGCGATGAGCACGCATTGGGATGGTGAGAGGGACAGCGCCACAGACACGATCGCAGCGACAAGCGCAACGACCAGAAGCGACACGAGCAGACTCCGGCTCAAGCGTCGCCGGAGTCGTGTGTCTTCGGGCCGCAGGAGAGCGCTGGACACACTTCCGAGGGCGGTGGGCCATAGCAGCGAGAGTAGTATCGCGAGGGCGAAGGCTGAGTTGACGAACGCGAGCTCAGGTGGCCCGAGGAGACGTCCTACAATAGCCGTGTAGGCGAACCTGGACAGTCCTTGTGCGAGCACGCCAACGGTGGACAGCATCGCGTCGCTGAGCAGAGATTTGCGGCGCATGTCATGCGATGTTATCGCTCAATCGAGACGTGCAGAAACCGTCGCCGTCAGTTGCTAAGGAGACCGCCTTGACCTCGCGGACCATCGACATCATGCTGCCCTTCTACGGGCGCACGGACCACTTCGTTGCCGCGGTTGAAAGTGTTCTGGCGCAGAGCGATCCGGACTGGCACCTCACAATCATCGATGACGCAAACCCCGACCCGGCAGGCGTCGAGTGGGCTGCGAGTTTGGACGACGAGCGAATCGAGATACGCCGAAACGCGTCAAATCGAGGAATCAACGCGTCGTTCCAAGAGTGCGTGGCACTGTCGACGAGGTCCTTAGTGACGATCTTCGGGTGCGACGACTTCATGCGCCCCAACTATGTGGCCCGGGTCAAGGCCTTGGCCATCGAGTATCCTGAGGCTTCGATGATTCATCCAGGTGTGCAGATCATCGACGCGGACGGAGCGCCAGCGACAACTCTGGTCGACACGGCCAAACGCTTCTACCGCCCGAGTGCCCGCGGTCGCTCGGTCTTGCTGTCGGGAGAGGCGCTTGCGCGAAGCGTTATACGAGGCAATTGGATGAACTTTCCTGCGGTCGCCTGGGATGGTGCGAGCTTGAGATCGGTCGGCTTTCGCCCCGGCTATCACGTCGTGCAGGATCTTGCTCTCGTCATCGACCTTTGTATCCGCGGGGGTGGCCTCCTCGTCGACGACGTGGTCGCTTTTGAGTATCGACGTCATGTCTCGAGCGTGTCGTCGTGGCGCGCGAAGGACGGAAGCCGTTTTGTGGAAGAGGGGGACTACTTCCGGGAGGTTGCGTCGCTGTTCGCGGCGCAATCGTGGCGCAAAGCCGAAAGAGCCGCGCGCGTACACCTGTCGAGTCGGATCAATGCGTTGACGATGCTACCCGCGGCGCTTCGAGCCGGAGACGCAAAGAGCGCAAAGGTGCTCTCGCGGCATGTGATCTTCGCGTGACCTGGCGCCGATCGTGCCGTCGGCAAGTAGAGCTTTCCTACCGGACAAGACGAGCTCGGATGCGTCGCGCGACCCCGCGGAGCCCCTCTCTGTTGTAGTAATGGCGTGCGAGGCGCGCTGCCTTGCGAACTCCGCGATACCGGGCCCGGATGGCATCAGCTGCAGGGTCGGAAACGCTCAGGAGGTGTCCGTCTCGGAGCCCGTTTCGGTCGGCCGCGGGCAACGGCGCAGCGCAGAACTGCGTCAGGGGCTCCAATGCGCGCGTCCATGAAAATGCCTGGCGAACCGGCTCGATGTTCGCTCGGGCCCGTGCACGGAACTGGTCGTCGAACAACACTCGGACAATGGCTTCCGCGAGTGCATCGACATCGCGTTCGGGGACGGTGATCCCCAGCGGACCCGCATCGATCAGATCGGCAAAGCCGTCGCCTCGAGTCGTCACCATCGGCAGCCGAGCCCACAAGTAGTCGAGAATCCGCGTCCGGAACGAGAATACCGTCTCGAGGTGCTCGTAGTGGGTGCTCACTGCAGCGTCCGCGTCGAGAAGGTAGTTGTGACGCTCATCCAGCGCGACCCAGTCTCGGTTGAAAAAGACGAACCTGTCGGTGAGTCCCAGCTGATCGGCGAGTTCGAACGTTCGGCCGACGACCTTCATCTGCGGTACGTCTGGATTTGGGTGCGATACGCCCATGAAAAACAGGCGTACTGAAGGATGAGTGTCTGCGACCTTTCGAATCGCTCTCAGCAGGGTCTCCGTGTCGAACCAGTCGTAGATTCCTCCCCCCCAGAGGATCACCTTGTCGTCGGGCTCGATGCCGGGAATAGTGCCCTTGATGGCGTGATATTGCTGCTCGGGAATGTCTTCTGAAAGGCCGAACGGAACGACTGCGATCAGATCGCTCAGTGAGTTGTCCGATTCGTACGTCATTGCATTTACGCGGCCGACTGCCGCGAGCTGACCCAGCCAGAACAGACGCTGCTTCTCCGACGCGCAGATAAAAAAGTCTGCTCGCGCAAGTTGTTCGTTCAGAACCTCAGTCGCCGTCAGAACTTGCGAGTTCCAGCGATCGAACTGGGTATCCCTCGCTTGTTCGAGCTGTTCCAGATGAAGCGGGTCGTAGATGTCCGCGACAAGGATCTTCTTCGTCTTTGCAAGACTTGCATACTGCCTCATCACGTAGCCTTGAATGACGATGACGTCGGCCCACTCCTCATGGGTTCGCATCTCGCTGTCACTAGATGCGCGGTGCACGGAGAAGGTCCCGGATGCGCGCTTCGGCGCGGCCGGCGACACGAGGCGAACGTCGTTGCGCAGCGCGAGATGTTCGGACATCGTCCAGGCTCGGATTGCCGGGCCTGCCATCCTCGCGCCGATCACGTCGCCGGTGACGACCAAAACTCGCACGCGTCCGGGCGGGGTGGCGATCCCGATCGCCTCGACGATATCGCGGATGCCCTCTTGGACTCGCGGGTCCTGATGGAGGCCGTTGTTTGCGTTGCCAAACAGCGGGATGATCATCTCGTCGCGGACGACGCGCGTCGCCTGAATTCGATCGCGCTCGGTTTTGAGACTCGGCATCTGATCGACGAACTGATCGATTCCGAAAAGTGTCGCGATGGCGGACTTGTTGAACGATGTATCAGTGACGAGTTCGTCGGGGGGCACATCGCCGTCCGCGATGTCAAAGATCTCAGGGTCGAACCCGGAGCGCACGGTGGCTCGTCTCGCAGCAAGACTCAGCGCACCACTGAGGAACTTTGTGAGATTCTCCTCGCCGAGGTTCTTGTACAGCAAGATCAGCGCGTTACGTTCGAGGAGGTAGGTCTCTCGATGCTCGCCGAAGCGATGCATGGAGGCATGGTGTTTGTGGAAGACCACTGAATCGGGTGCGAATCGAACGCGGTAGCCGAGCAGGTTGAGCCGCCATCCGAGATCGACATCGTCGTAGAACATGAACAGGCGCTCGTCGAAACCCCCGAGTTCCTCGAACACCGATGCCCGCACAAAGAGCGCGGCACCAGTTCCGTAGAGCAGATCCCGTGGGCCGTCCAGGAGGGATTCTCGATCTCCACTTTCCTCGCCCTTGTAGCCCATCCCAAACCACGTGAGCTGGCCGCCAGCGAAGTCAACGCGAGTGCCGTCCCAACTCAGCACCTTGCTCGCGACGGCGCCGACCTGCCCGGCGGTATGAAAGCCCTTCACTGCTTCGCGGATCCAGCCCCGGTCAGGGCGCGAGTCGTTATTGAGGAAGGCAATGATCTCGCCACGGGCCTTGGAAGCTCCGAGGTTAGATCCACCCGTGAATCCGAGGTTCTTTGCGCTACGAATCAGTTTGATTCGACGCCCCAGGGAGGACAGGCGCTGCGCGCTGTCGTCGCCTGAGCCGTTCTCGACGACGATGATCTCTAGTTGCTCACGCGGCCAGTCGACGCTCTCTAACTCCTCGACGCACCGGATTGTGTCGTCCGCGCCTCTGAAGTTGACGATGATCACTGAGACGAGGTCGGTCACGCGAGACGGCATTGAAGGGAGCTCCTAGTAAGTCGGGCGCCAGGATAGCAGGACGCACCTGTCTGATCTCGGTGCAGCCCGGCAGTGCGCACCATCGTCCTCGCGCATCTACAATCGACGAGATGTCCACCGCTCAAGACGATGCCGCCGCGCGGATGCTGCGCCTGTCTTCACTGCCGTTGCTGCCGGCAGGGGCTGGTGGAACAGGGGGCCGCCGCAGCGCCGCGTCGGCGATAGCCGATGTCGCGCGCCACCGCGAAATGCTCGCGCTTCTGGTCCGTCGTGACCTGAAGGCGAAGTACAAGGACTCCGCGCTCGGGTTCCTATGGTCGCTTGTACGACCGCTCATTCAGCTGGCGATCTACTTTGTCGTCATGGGGCAGTTTCTGCAGGCTGCCAAGGGCATCCCCGACTTCGCCGTCTACGTCTTCGCAGGTTTGACGGCGATGGGACTGTTCACTGAGATCGTCGTCTCCGGGACCGGCTCGGTGCTGGCAAACGCGGGGCTCGTGAAGAAGGTCTACACGCCGAGAGAACTGTTCCCTCTCGCAAGCGTCGGGTCGGCGTTGTTCAACTTCGCGGTGCAGGTTCTCGTGCTGATCGCGGCAACTCTTCTCGTGGGCAAGTTTCCACTTCATTGGGAAATCCTTCTTGCCATACCTGCCTTTGTCCTCCTCGTCGTTTACGGCACGGCGTTTGCACTGATGTTCAGTGCGTTGAACGTCTATCTGCGTGACACTCAGTATCTGGTCGAGGTTGGCACGATGTTGTTGTTCTGGGCTAGCCCAGTGGTCTACTCCTGGCAGATGGTAAGCGCACTAGTCGGTTCCCCGTGGCTGTTGGAGGCGTACACCAACAATCCCCTGACGCTCGCGGTTTTGGGATTCCAGCGAGCGTTCTGGGTGGCCGGAGACTCGCTCGGTCTTCCTCCCCTTTATGCGCTCCGCGTGAGTATCGCGCTCTTGGTGGGAATAGTTCTCCTCCTGCTTAGCCATCGTCTATTCCTGCGGTTGCAGGGCAACTTTGCGCAGGAGCTGTAAATGGGAAATATCTCTCCGGAGCCTGTGGAGCAGACCGAGGTGCCCGAGGTCGTGCGAATTAGGGGATTGTCAAAGCGATTTGTTGTGCGCAAGGACTCCTCGATCAAAGAGCGAATCATCACCTTCGGTAGAAGGGGACGCCGGTTTCGCGAGGACTTCTGGGCGCTGAAGGACATCGACCTGGACATTCGGGCGGGCGAGACGATCGGCTTGATCGGCCACAACGGTTCTGGCAAGAGCACTCTCCTGAAGGCGATTGGCGGGATCATTGATCCCACCAGCGGTTCGGTGCTCCAGCGTGGTCGAATCGCGGCGCTTCTGGAACTCGGAGCCGGTTTTCATCCCGACCTAACCGGGCGCGAGAATGTGTATCTCAATGCGTCGGTTCTCGGGCTGTCCCGCGAAGAGACCGACGCCCGTTTCGACGATATTGTCGCGTTCGCGTCGATCGGCAATTTCATCGACACTCAAGTGAAGTTCTATTCTTCCGGCATGTACGTGAGGCTCGCCTTTGCGGTGGCCGTGCATACCGATCCGGACGTGCTCCTCGTGGACGAGGTTCTCGCGGTGGGAGATGAAGCCTTCCAACGGAAATGCATGGATCGGATTCGGCTGTTCCAGTCGCAGGGGCGGACAATTGTACTTGTGAGTCATTCACTCGGCCAGATTTCGGAACTGTGCACGCGTGGTGTTCTTCTCGATGCGGGCTCCATCGTGTTCGATGGGCATCCCGCCGAGGCCGTGTCACGATTCAGGGATGTCCTCGAAGATCGGCGTCTCCGCGAGATCAAGAGTCTCCGGACGGTGGATCGCGCGTCCGCGGCGATCGTTGGCGTGACTGCGGGCGCCGTCGGACGAGGTGCTGACGAGGCTCTCATGCGCGGCGACGATCTCGAGATCGATGTCCGTCTCTCTGCCGATAACCTTGACGGTCCTTGGGTGTGCGGGATTCAGATCGACGACCCGATGGGCCTGCGCGTGTTCGAAACCGGAACGGATCGTAATGACGTCGCTATGCCGCGCATCTCGAGTTCGGGCGTCGTCACCTTCACGCTGAAGGCCACCTGCTTTGGCGGCGGGCGATACTTCGTCAATGTCGTCGTGATTGACGGGGTGGGTCGGACGGTAAGTGCCGAGGCGCAGGCCGCATCATTCACAGTCGTCGACGACCCCCGTTCGAGCGGAGCGCTGAGCTTGGCCGTGGTTGCCACAGCGGCAACATCCGGATGATCGGAGGATGATGGACCTTTTGGTCGTGGGCTCGGGCTTCTTCGGTCTGACGATCGCGGAGCGGGCTGCGGCATCCGGTCGGAGGGTTACGGTGCTGGAGCGCCGTCATCACATCGGTGGCAACGCCTATTCGGAGGACGAGGTCTCGACGGGGATCGAGATCCACCGGTACGGCGCGCATCTGTTCCACACGTCGAACGCGACGGTGTGGGAGTACGTGAATCGGTTCACGGCGTTCACGTCGTATGTGCACCGGGTGTATACGACGCATCGTGGTGTGGTGTTCCCGTTGCCGATCAATCTCGGCACGATCAACCAGTTCTTCCAAGCGGCGTACACGCCTGACGAGGCGCGGGCGCTGGTCGCGGAGCAGGCGGGTGAGTTCGACGCGCGTGCGGCGGCGAACCTCGAGGAGCGGGGGATCGGGCTGATCGGCCGGCCCCTGTATGAGGCGTTCATCCGCGACTACACGGCGAAGCAGTGGCAGACGGCGCCGGCGGAGCTGCCGGCGGAGGTGATCAGCCGGCTGCCGGTGCGGTACACGTACGACAACCGCTACTTCAACGACACGTGGGAGGGCCTCCCGGTCGACGGCTACACGGCGTGGCTGGAGCGGATGGCGGATCACCCGAACATCGAGGTGAAGCTGTCGACCGATTTCTTCGACGCGTCGCAGCCGCTGCACAAGCAGGCCGTGGTCGGTCAGGTGCCGGTCGTCTACACGGGGCCGGTGGACCGCTACTTCGACGACGCGGAGGGCGCGTTGTCGTGGCGCACGCTCGATTTCGAGCAGGAGGTGCTGGAGGTCGCGGACTTCCAGGGCACGAGCGTCATGAATTACGCCGACGCGGATGTCCCGTTCACCCGCATCCACGAGTTCAAGCACTTCCACCCCGAGCGCGCCGACCGCTACCCGAAGGACCGCACCGTGATCGTGCGGGAGTTCTCGCGGTTCGCGGAGCCCGGTGATGAGCCGTACTACCCGGTGAACACCCCCGCCGATCGCGAGCGCGTGCTCGCGTACCGTGAGCTCGCCCGGGGCGAGAAGGACGTCCATTTCGGCGGGCGCTTGGGCACCTACCAGTACCTCGACATGCACATGGCCATCGGCTCCGCGCTGTCGCTGTGGAACAACACGCTCGCGTAGCGCTCGATGACCGCGCCGTTCGTCCTGCAGCGCACCGTCTTCCCGCCCGAGGGTGAGACGGCGGCTCGCGCGCTGTACGTCGACGGGCCGGGCGAGATCGCGGCCCGCGAGACTCTCCACGTCGCCGGGGGCGGCACCGTATCGCTCGGCACCTATTTCAACTCCTTCGCCGCCACCTACTGGCGCCGGTACGCGGCGCTCGACCGGGTGGTTCTCACGGTGGATGCCGCGGGCCGCGGCACGATCGAGGTCGTGGCCTCGGACGCGCACGGCCACCAGGCCGTGGTCGAGCGCATCCCGATCGACGGGTCCGGCGAGCGGAGAGTCGAGCTCGACCTCGCCCGGTTCGACGACGGCGGCGCACTGTGGCTCGACCTCCGCTCCGTCGAAGGGCTGGAGCTGCGCTCCGCTCGGTGGACGACGGATGCCGCGCCCCGCCGCGGCGGCGCCGTCACCGTCGTCATCGCGACCTTCAACAGGCCGGACGACTGCGTCGCCCAGCTGCGTGCGGTCGGCGGCGACCCGGCGCTGGTCGCCTCTCTCGCGGGCGTGGTCGTCGTCGACCAGGGTGATGCCCACCCCGATGACGCCGACGGGTTCGCCGCGGCATCCGCTCTGCTCGGCGACCGCCTGCGCATCGTGCGTCAGCCGAACCTGGGTGGGGCGGGCGGCTATTCGCGCGGGATGCTCGAGGCGCTCGCCGCGGGCGACAGCGACGCCGTGCTGCTGCTCGACGACGACGCGCGGGCCGAGCCGGAGGCGATCGCGCGGGCGATCGCGTTCTTCCGGTACGCCGCGCGGGAGGTCGTCGTGGGCGGCGGGATGCTGCACATCGACGCGCCCACGCGCCTGTATGCGCAGAGCGAGCAGTGGGACGACCGCATCTCGTGGTTCGCGCTCGGACGCGACGGCGCCTACGACGTCGACTTCGCCGAGACGCCGTGGCGGGGCCACGAGATCCTTCACCGCGTCGAGCGCTCCGACTTCAACGGCTGGTGGATGTGCCTGCTGCCGACGGCGGTGCTGCGGCGCGTGGGGCTCGCCCTGCCGCTGTTCCTGAAGGGCGACGACGTCGAGTTCGGCCTGCGCGCCGCGGCGGCCGGCGTCGAGACGGTCAGCCTGCCGGGCGTCGCCGTCTGGCACCTCGGCTGGGGATCGAAGCTCCCGACCCACACGTGGGAGGCGTACTTCCTGCACCGCAACCGGCTCATCACCGCCCTGCTGCATTCGACCGGCCGATACGGACGTCTGACGGTGCTGCACGCGTTCCTCGGCGATCTGAAGCTCCTCTCCCGCGGCCACACCGCACCGGTGGCGTTGCGCGCACGGGCGACCCGCGACGCCGTCGCCGGACCGGACGCACTCCCGGGCTGGCTCGCGACCCGTGTCGTGACGGTGCGTGCGGCGATGACCGCGATGACGGATGCCGCCTCCCGCCGTTCGCCCGCAGGCACCGCCGTCGCCCTGATCGGTGCGGCCGCCGCGAGCGCCGCGCGGCACGCGCGCCTGCTGCTCGGCTGGCCGCGCCTGTCGGCGCGGTTCCGCGCGTCGGCGGGGGACGCGACATCCGTCGCCGCCTGGCAGCGAATCATCGAGGACGCGACGTGACCGCCTGGTTCGCCGTCGTGCCCGTCGTCGTCGGCGCGCTCGCCGTCGTGCTGATCCCGGGGATCGCGGCCACCCTGCCGGTGCGCATGGGGCTGCTCTCGCGCGTCGCGCTCGCCGGGCCCATCGGGGTGACGGCGATCGGCGTCGCGGGCATCGTGTCGCAGCCGCTGCACCTGCCGTTCAGCGCCGTGTCGCCGATCATCGTCGCGCTCGTCGTCGCCATCGTGCTGTTCGTGACGACCCGCCTCCTTCCAGGGATCCGGGTGCGCCCCGACGGTGTGCGGGTCGTGTGGCTGCTCCCCGTCTGGATCCTCACGGCGCTCGCCGTCGCGGTGATCGCGTTCTGGCAGGTTCCGTCGCCCGATCTGTTCAGCCAGACCTACGACAACAACTTCCACCTGGCCGCGATCGCGCACATCCTCTCCACGGGCGACGCCTCCTCGCTGACGCTGCGCTCGATCATCGAGACCGGCAAGACCTTCGCGTTCTACCCGTCGGGGTGGCACTCGATCGTCGCCGCGACCGTGCAGGTCACCGGAGCGACCGTGCCCGTCGCGGTGAACGCGGCGTGGATCGCCGTCGTCGCCGGCATCTGGCTGCCCGGGGCGGCCTGGCTCGCGCAGGCGCTCGTGCCGCGGCATCCGCGCGGTCTCGTCGCGCTCGTCGCGTTTCCCCTCGGCGCCGCCTTCGGCGCGATGCCTTACGCCCTGCTGAGCTGGGGCACGCTCTACCCGACCTTCCTCGGCGCGGCGCTACTGCCCGCGGGCGTCGCGGTCGTGGTGCTCGCGGTGCGAGCGGTCGTCGCGGAGCGCGGCCCTCGCCGTGTCGCCGCGCTGCTCTGGGGTGGGGGGATGTCGCTGACCGCCGCCGCCGCGATCGGCTTCGGCCAGCCACGGGTACTGGTGAGCTGGGCGGTGCTGCTGCTGCCGTTCGTGCTCGCGACCGCGGGTTCGCTCGTGCGCGCCGGATGGCGTCGCGGTGGGCGCTCCCGTCGCGCGGTGACGTGGAGCCTCATCGGAGTGGTGATCGCCCTCGTCGTGGTCGCGGCGGTCGGCTTCTGGTACCTCGTCGCGCGCCTCGGCCTGTTCGCCCGCCCCCTCGACGACCGTCTCGGCGGACCGCAGGCGAAGGCCACTCAGAGCGTGCTCGACGGCCTCGGTCAGGTGCTGCTGCAGGCGTGGCCGACGGGCTCTACCGTCACCTTCCCGGCGGTGCTGCTCGCCGCGGCGGTGGTCGGCGGCATCCTCGTCGCACTGCGTACCCGCGGGCTTCGATGGATCGTGGTGTCCTACGCCGTGCTCGCGCTGCTGTTCGCGGCCTCTGCCGGCTCCGACGACGTCGTCACGAAGCTCGCGACCGCGCTCTGGTACAAGGACCGCTACCGCATCGACTCGGTGCTGCCCGTCATCGGTGTGACCCTCGCGACCCTCGGCGTGCTCGCCGCGACCGCGTGGCTGCGCCGCGCCGGTGCGCGCAGCGGCGGCGCGCTCGCCCTCGCCGGGGTCGTCACCGCGACCTCCGGCGTGGCCCTGGTCGCCGGCGGCGCGTCCGCCTCGATCGGGCGCGTGTTCGCGATGCCGGTCTCGCACGCCACCGAGGCGATCGTCTCCGCCGCGCAGATCGAGTTCATGACATCGCGTCTGCCGATGATCGTTCCCGTGGGCCAGCGCGTCATCGGCGACCCGTGGGACGGGTCGGGGCTGTCGCTGCTGTTCGGCGACCGCGAGCCGGTCTTCCCTCACGTCAACGGACAGTGGGATCCGCAGCGGCTGCTGCTCGCCTTCCACCTGCAGGACATCCGCACCGACCCGGCCGTGTGTCAGGCCCTCGACGACCTGCGCGTGCGGTACGTGCTCTACAACCCCCACGCCTTCGGCGGCGGCGACCCCTCGGGGAACCACTTCGCCGGCGTGCACGCCGCCGTCGAGGCAGGTCTGTTCACCCCGGTCGCGACCGACGGCGACACGTCACTGCTCGAGATCACGCAGTGCGGTCCGCTGACCACCGGGTGACCGACCCGGTCAGACGTTCCGTCCGAGCCGCTCGCGCCGCTCGGCGACCTTCTCGCGCACGAGGCGGAATCCACCGCTGGTGAGGTAATAGCGCAGCAGCGCGAGGTCCCGCCGTCGCCCGCGCGGCATCGCCAGGATGCGCTCGAAGCGGTCGCCGCCGGTCAGCCCCGCTGGAAGGGAGGTGTGGTCGGCTGCGTGCGCCGGGGCGGCACAGAAGTCGACCAGGGGCGACAGGGCCCGCGGCCACGTGTAGGCCTCCGCCACGGCACGCACCCGCTCCGCGGCGGCCGCGCGCGTCACAGGTTCCGCGAGGCTCGCGATCGCCGCCGCGAGTGCTGCGGCATCCTTCTCGGGAACCACGGCGCCGAGTCCCTGTGAGGTGATGACCTCAGCGAACGTGTCACCCTCGGTCGCGATGATCGGGAGCCCCGCCCACAGGTAGTCGAGCAGGCGCGTGCGGAACGAGAATCGGGTCTCGGCGTGCACGACGTGGGTGCTGACGCCGATGTCCGCGTCGAGGAGGTAGTTGACGCGGTCGTCGTAGTCGACCCAGGAGTCGTTGAAGAAGACGGTCGTGTCACGCAGGCCGAGGCGCTCGGCAGCGGCGACCGTGTCGGCGACCACCTGCATCTCCGGGACATCGGGGTTGAAGTGGCTCGCGCTGAGGAAGAAGAGCTTCACCCGGGGATGCGAGTCGCGGAGCACGCCCATCGCCTCGACGAGCGATACCGGATCGAACCAGTTGTAGATTCCGCCGCCCCAGATCAGCACCACATCGCCGTCATCGATCCCGGGGACGATGCCTTTGAGCGCCGGACGCGTGCGAACTGGTGCCACCGCCGGTAGACCGAACGGCACGATCCGCACGAACGACGAGAAGGTCTCATCGGCGAGATAGGTGGTCGGATTGAGACGCCCGAGGGTGGAGAGTGCCCCGAGCCACAGGTCCCGTTGACGCTCCGACGCGCAGAGCACGACGTCGGCGCGGAGGAGCTGCTCGTTGATCAACGAGACGGCCTTCCGCACCTCCTCGTTCCAGGTGCGCTCATCGGAGAACTTGTTCAACTCGAGCTGTTCGAGCTGGAACGGGTCGTAGAGGTCGGCGACGATGATCTTCGCCGACGTGCGCACCGACGGGAACATGCGGAACGAGACGCCCTGCACGACGATGACGTCGCACCACTGCTCATGGACCGCGATCGCGGCGTCATCCGACTCATGCACGGCATGCAGGCCGAAGCGTTCGCTGGCGCGCTCGATGCGGTTCCAGGACACGATCCGCACGTCGCAGACATCCGCCAAAGCCTCGGCCATGTTCCAGACGCGGATCGCTGGACCGGCCATCTTCTCACCGATGAGGTCTCCGGTCACGATGAGTACCCGGATGCGGCGCTCGCCGGTCACGCTCAGTCCCCGAGCGGCGGCATGATCGCCCACGAGCGGTCGCGGGCGATGCGCAGGCCGTCGCGCATGCCGCGGAACAGATTGCTGGTGCCGCGCACCTTCCGCTCGACGATGAGCAGTCGGATGATCTCCTTGACGAACGTGAGCGCGGTGCCGAGCGCGAAACGCACCGGACGGTAGGCGCCGTGCTCGGCGAAGTAGTGCCGCATGATCCCGCGGTTGCGCATGATGTAGTAGCGGTACGCGTCGCTCGATGCGTTCAGGTGCCGGGTGCCCATGTCCCACTGGCGGATCTCGCGCGTGCGGGTGAGCACGAACTCGTTGACGATGACCGCGGTGGTGCGCAGCGAGGCGAGCCAGCCGTAGACCGAGTCATCCCAGTAGATGAAGAAGCGCGGGTCGGGAAGGCCGATCTCGGCCACGATCGAGCGGTGGATGAACATGCCCTCGAAGCACCCGGAGTTCATCTCCCGGTAGCCGGCGCCATCGAACCCCGCGGGCGCGAACGGGATCGGGATGCCGAGGGGGATCGACAGGCGGTACTGCCAGTAGAACTCGCTGCCGTCGTAGTCGTAGCGGCGCCCCTGGATGCTCTTGAACCGCGGTGCCCACGCGCCCATGCGCGCGAGTCCGTCGGAGATGACCTCCACGTCGTCGTCCATGAGCCAGATCCACTCGCTGCCCAGCTCGTACGCGACCTGCATCCCGACGCTGAACCCGCCCGAGCCACCGGTGTTCTCCTCGAGCCGGCGGTAGACGAGCTCGGTGCCGAGACGTTCCCGGTAGCTCTCGACGACCGCCGTGGTGTCGTCGCCCGACGCGTTGTCGACGATCACGACGTGGCCCGGTTTCGGATCCATCGCGATGATGCTGTCGAGGAGCTTCGACAGCAGCGCCGACCGGTTGTAGGTGACGATCGCGATCGTCGCCGACGCGGGGTCGAACGAGGTGGTGGCGGGCACGTCGAAGGCAGGGGATGCGGCGGCCATAGCCCTCACATCCTACCGAGCCTTCCTCGCCACTCCCACAGTGACTGGTGCTCGTAGGCGCGCGTCGCGCAGACGACGAGCAGCAGCCATCCGAATCCCGAGAGGGCGAAGCTCTCGAAGAAGGAGTAGACGATGAGGGCGACGAGCACGAGCGGCGTCCACGCGTAGACGACCGAGCGCCGGTTGGATGCGTCGATCCATGAACGCACGAAGGCCGTCGCGCAGAGCGCGAAGAAGAGGACGAACCCGATCCAGCCGAGTTGCAGCAGCGCGTCGAAGAAGGCGTTCAGCGCCGACAGGTTGGTCGTGCCCAGGCTGGCGTTGATGGCCGAGAACGGCATGTCGCCGGGGATCCACGGTCCGAACCAGCCCCATCCTCGAAAGGGGTGGCTGCGCACGAATCGCAGCACCGTGAGCCACAGGTCGTAGCGTGCGTTGATGTCGTCGTCGGCGCCGATCAGGGTGATGAGGCGCTGGCGCAGCAGGTAGGCCAGCACGATGCTGGCGAGCACGGCGGCGCCGAGGGTCCACTGCACGGCGGACCGATACGGCGCCCGTGTGTGCCGAACCATCAGCAGAACGGATGTCGCCACCGCGCCGGCGATCGCGACGACCAGCACGATCGGCGATCCCGTGAGGAGGGCGAGCGCTCCGGCGAGCAGCACGGAGCCCAGCGAGAGCCACGGGGAGACCGTGTTCGCTCGCCACTCGATCACGAAGGTCACGATCGCCATCACCGCCGTGAACCCGAGGGCGTTGCGGGTGCCGAAGATGCCCTGGATGGGTCCGAGCGAGGCGATGTTGCCCTGGATGCCGAGGATGTCGATGGGATGGTCGAGGAAGACACCCGCAAGCAGTTCAAGGGCGAGCGAGAGCACGAGCACGATGCGCGCGACGTTGGCGAGCGCGTGCACGACCTCGAGTGTGTCGCGGGTGTTCGCGATCGCGACCCCGACGAGCGCGATCGCGACGATCGAGACCGCTGAGACGAGGCCGGCCTGAGGGTCGGTGTTCCACAGCAGGCTGAGGGCGGCCCACCCGACGAATCCGACGGCGAGCGGCGTGGTCAGCCGGGGGAGGGAGATGACGCGTCGGTGGGCGAGGAGGACGGCCACCGCGAGCACCGACAGCACCGCCACCATGGTGACGTAAGTCGCGATACCCGCTGTCCGTTCGATGACCGTGCGGCAGCAGACCACCAGGAAAGCGGTCATCGTGAAGGCGTGCGCGAATCTGTCGGAGCCGAGGAGCGTGGTCAGGGGGTGTGCGGGCGGGCGGGCGGAGGCGGCATCCGTCATCGAGACCGCCATTGCTCCGAGGCGGCGCCGCGCGCGGGCGCATCGCCGGTCACGCGCGGCGCGCGCTTGATCGAGAACGTCACGGCGACGATGAGTGCCCACGCCGAGGGCGGCAGCCCGGCCGGCGAGGTCGCCGAGTGGATGAGGGTCACCGTCAGAGCGAGGGTCGGCACAAGTGTGAGCGCCGAGTAGGGGCGGTCGTCGCGGATGTCCCATCTCGGTCGGTCCGCGCCGAAGAACCACGATCGCCACACGGCGCCGGCCAGTGCCGCGGCGCCGAGCACCGTCGCGACGGGGCCGGCGGTGAGCCAGAGGCCGCTCCACGCCGGAGCGATGGTCACCTCCCGCGGCCACAGCACGAACACGATGAGCGAGAGCACCACGGCGGCGGCCGCGTACGCGGCGTACAGCGGCGTGCGTCCGCCGAAACGCCGCACGGTCCGCATGAGGAGCTGGGTGGTGAGCACGAGCCCGACCGCGAGTGCGGCCGCCGCGCCCGCGGGCGACCAGGCGTGCACGAACATCACAAGCTGCAGCGCCAGGACGATCCCGCGCACCCCGCGCCGTGATGCCCGAGCACGCAGCAGGGCGCCGGTCGCGATGAGGCCGGTGAGGGCCGTCGCCGCGAGGACGTCGGGGGATCCGAGGCCACCGGTGATCGAGCCGAGACGCCAGAGCGATCCGTCGCTCACGAGGAGCCCGGTCGCGCCCTCGAGAGGTCCGCGCAGCACGGTCGCCGCCCACGCCTCCAGCGCGAGTCCGGCCCCGAGCACCCATGACGCCGCCGACGAAAGCGCGATCACGAGCTCGACCCACGTCAGCACACTCGCCAGGAAGAGGCCGTGCACCGCGGCGGACGCGAGAGCGAGTGCCGCGGGCCAGAGCGTCGCCCGATCGGGGGAGAGGGCGATGGTCGTCGCCGCGACGACGACGAACGCGAGCGCCGCCCACGGCAGCCGGCGCCAGGCGAGGCGCCCGCGGCCGAAGAGCCAGATCGCGAGCGTGGCCACGAGCGAGGCGGCGAGCAGCAGCTCGGCGACGTCGGGGCCGAGCAGCGATGCCCAGAGAGGGAGACCCACCAGGATGACGAGCGCGACGAGGCACCACGCGCGCAGCAGCAGGTGCGGGGTCGTCTCGCGGAGCGGGGCGGCGGGCGGCGCGGCGATCGGGTGTCTCGAGTGCACGGCCATCGTGATCTCAGCGTAGTCGCGCCCGCCTAGGCTGACAGGGTGATCGTGACGCTGTCCAACGCTCCGCGCGACTACGCCTGGGGTTCGAGTACTCTCATCGCCGACCTCGAGGGCCGTGCGCCGTCGGGCCGGCCCGAGGCCGAGACCTGGTTCGGCGACCATCCGGCGTCTCCGGCGCTCGTCGGCGCACCGGGGTCCCCGACGCTCGACGCGTGGCTGACGGCGCGCGGCGAGCGCCCCCTCCCGTATCTGCTGAAGCTCCTCGCCGCCGCGGCGCCCCTCTCGATCCAGGTGCACCCGTCGAAGGCCGAGGCCGAGGCCGGGTTCGCCGCGGAGGAGGCGTCGGGGCTCGCGCGCGATGACGCGGCGCGCAACTACCGCGACGACAATCACAAGCCCGAGATCCTGGTGGCGCTGAGCGCCCGATTCGACGCGCTGGCAGGGCTGCGGCCGGTCGCGGCATCCCGGGCTCTCGTCGAGGCGCTCGGTGTCTCCGCTCTCGCCGACCGGCTCGCCGGGGACGACGATGCCGACGTGCTCGCCGACGTGCTCGCGTGGGTGCTGGGCGAGGGTGACGAGGTCGCCGCCGCGGTCGGTGCGGCGCTGCAGTCCCCGGATGCCGCGGCCCGCGTGGCGTTCGCCGCCGAGCCCACCGCGAGCCTCGAGGCCCTCACCCGCGTCGCGGCGATGAATCCGGGCGACCCCGGCGTCGTGGTCGCGCTGCTCATGAACCACGTGTCTCTCGGCACCGGCGAGGCCGTCTACCTGCCGGCCGGCATCCTGCACGCCTACCTGTCGGGCCTCGGGGTGGAACTGATGGCCGCGAGCGACAATGTGCTGCGAGGAGGGTTGACGCCGAAGCACATCGACGTCGCCGAACTGCTGCGCATCGTCGACACCCGTCCGTCGGCGCCACCGTTGCTGGCGCCTGTCGCGTCCGGCGCGGTACGACGCTACGCGCCGGCGATCCCCGACTTCGCGCTCACGCGGGTGAGCCTCGAGGGCGGTGCGGTCGAGGTGCCGATCTCGGGTCCGGCGATCGTGCTGGCGACGGCCGGGACCCCGTCGGTCGCGGGCGGTGAGGCCGCGACCTCCATCGCTCTCGTCCCCGGGGGCGCGGTGTTCCTGACAGCCGATGAGTCCGTCGTGCGGCTGTCGGGCGTGGGTGAGGCGTTTGTGGCTGAGCCGGGTGGGAACGCGGGCTGAAACCTCTGCCAGACCGGCGCGTCGCAAACCTTCGACTCATGGTTGAGTGTTTATGATCCGCGACTTGACCAATCCGAATGACACCGCTGTAATTTACATACGCGCTTCAGGTGGACGCGGAGGGGAGAACGAGATGTCGGCATCGCAGTACCGATCGAGTGTTCCCGGCAACTGGTTCGTCGATCCGGTGTTCCTGGGCGTCCCGGGCGTACGCCGCCCCGAGGTCGACGACGACAATCCGCTCTCGTGGCAGACCGACGCTCTCTGCTCGCAGACGGACCCCGAGGCGTTCTTCCCCGAGAAGGGCGGATCGACCCGCGACGCCAAGCGCATCTGCTCCACCTGCGACGTCCGCGGCGAATGCCTCGACTACGCGCTCGAGAACGACGAACGCTTCGGTATCTGGGGCGGGCTGAGCGAGCGGGAGCGCCGCAAGCTCAAGCGTCGCGCCTGACCTCCACCCAATGCGGCGCCGCTCGGCGCGGCGTGGGGGAGTGCGTCGACGCTCACCTAGGCTGACCACGTCATGCCCGACCGTGTCCACGCCCTCCTCGTCGTCCGCCCCGACGGGCGCGTCCCGGCCGCGGCGCATCTTCGCGCCACGCTCGACGCCCTCTCCCGGCAGACCCGTCAGATCGACGCGCTGACCATCGTCGTGTGCGGTGGAACCGGCGAAGTGCTCGACATCGCCGGGACCTCCGGTGCCGAAGGCGTCATCACGGCGGGGTCGGCCGTCTCGTTCGCGGAGGCCCTGCGGCTCGCGACTGCGCGCCTCTCGGGCGACGCGGTGTGGCTTCTCGCGCAGGACACCGCCCCCGCCCCCGATGCTCTCGCGCGCCTGGTCGGCGCGTTGGAGATCTCCCAGACGGTCGCGGTCGTCGCCCCGAAGGTCGTGAGCGCCGACGACACCGCGCTCATCGTCTCGCTCGGAGAGACCCTCACCCACGGTGGGCGCCGTATCGGCCTGGCGGACGACGAACTCGACCAGGGCCAGCACGACCACGTGGAAGACGTGCTCGGCGCCGACGTGCGCGGCATGCTCGTGCGCACCTCGGTGTGGCGGGCGCTCGACGGTCTCGACGACGCGCTCGCCGGTGCCGACGAGGGGCTGGACCTCGGCATCCGGGCCCGACTCGCCGGGCATCGCGTGACCGTGCAGCCCCGCGCCGTGGTCGCGGTGGCGGGTGATGGTGTCGCAGGTCTGCCGAGCCCCGACACCCGTCGTCGCCGTCGGCTTCGGGCGTTCGCGACCCGCACGGCCCAACTGCATCGGCGCCTCGCGTACGCCCCCGCGGGCGCCGTCCCGCTCCACTGGCTGACCCTGCTCCCGATCACTCTGTGGCGCACGGTGATGCACCTGGTGGCCAAGAGCCCGGCGCTCGTGCTCCCCGAATGGGGTGCGGGTCTCGTCGCCGCCTGGCGGCCAGCCGCGCTCGCCCGGTCGCGTTCACGCATCCGCCGCGCGCGGGTGGCTGCGTGGTCGTCTCTGTCGTTGCTGCGCATCTCCCGCTCGGACCTGCGAACGCGGGTCGAGGCCGATGGCGATCCGGATGCCGCGGCCCGCCCGACGCGCGAGGAGCTGCGCTTCTTCGCGGGTGGCGGAGCCTGGGTCGTGCTGGCCGCGCTCGTGGTCTCCATCGCGGCGTTCCCGGCTCTGCTGGCCTGGCCCACGCTCGGCGGAGGAGCACTGGCTCCGCTGTCATCGACGCTCTCGCAGCTCTGGGCGAACGCGCTGTACGGCGCCCATTCGGTCGGATTGGACGCCGCGATCCCGTCCGATCCGTTCTCCGCCCTGCTCGCGCTGATCGGAACCCTCTCTCCCGGGGCACCGTCGCGCGCGCTAGTCGTGCTCTGGATCGCCGCGCTGCCGCTCGCTGCTCTCGGCGGCTGGTTCGCCGCCACCCGGATCACCTCCCGCGACTCGCTGCGCATCCTCGGTGCGGTGCTGTGGGCGCTCGCACCCACCTTCCTGGTGGCGCTCGTCGACGGTCGGCCGGCGGCATTGATCGCGCACCTCGCCCTCCCGTGGCTGCTCTACGCCGGCGCGGTGGCGCATCGGTCGTGGGCCTCTGCCGGCACGGCCTCCCTCGTGATGGTGGTGGTCTGGGCGGCGTCGCCGTCCCTCGCTCCTGCGCTCGTGGCGCTGTGGGTGCTGGCCGTCATCTCCGCAGTGGTCGCGCGCGGGGGGCGGGGTGTCGCGCAGGTCGTGTGGACGATCGTCCCGGCCGTCGTCGTCTTCCTGCCCCTCGCCTGGGCACAGATCAACGCCGGCACTCCGTGGGGCCTCCTGGCCGACCCGGGCATCACCGTCTCCGGTGGGGCGAGCGCGGATGCCGCGGGTCGCCTGGCGCTCGTGGCCGGATTCCCCGTGGATGGACTCGGGGGGTGGGAGCAGCTCGTCTCCGCTCACCTGCCCGGGCTCCCCACGTGGGCGCCGGCGCTGCTCCTGGCCCCGCTCGCGATCGTGGCGCTCGCCTCGCTGCTCACGCCGCGCTGGTTCGTGGGGGCCGCGGCCCTCATCCTCGTGGTCCTCGGTCTCGGCACGGCGTTCCTCGCCGTCGGGGTGAGCGTCGCGTTCGCCGCCGACGGCACGCCCGTCGCGCTGTGGCCGGGCGCGGCTCTCAGTCTGGCGTGGGCGGGGGTCGTCGGCGCGGCGCTCGTCACGCTCGATGCCGGGCTGCCGGTCCGGGCCGCGGCGGCACGCGGCGTCACGATCGCCGTCCTGGTCGTGCTCGGCGCGGCAGCCGTCCTGCCGCTGCTCGCGTCCGAGCGGCGTGGCGCGCTCGAGATCACCAACGGCCCCGACTCGACGGTGCCCGCCTTCGTCGACGCGCAGACCCGTACCACGCCGAACGTCGCGACCGCCGTCGTCACTCCGCTCTCCTCGGGAGCGATCTCTCTCGACGTCGTCTGGAACGGCGGCGCCACCCTCGACGGCCAGTCGACCCTGCTCGCCACGCGTACGTCGGCGTCCGGGGCGTCCGTCCAGTTCGCCGGTCTGGTCGTCGACACACTCTCCTCCGGCGCCGACGCTCCGCTCGCGGCGCTCGCCTCCGCCGGTGTGGGATACATCCTCATCCCGACGCTGCCGGGCTCTGAGACCGACGCGGCTCGCGCGACCCGTCTGGCCGCAGCCGCCGCCCTGAACCAGAACGCGCAGCTCGCGGATGTCGGCCTCACCCCCAAGGGGGAGCTCTGGGCCGTGCGCGCCGGGGTCGTGCCCCGAGCGGATGCCGCGGCATCCGTCACCGCCACCGCCACGCTGGTCGGGGTGGGGCAGCTCGCCATCGTCGTCATCGCGCTGCTGCTCTCGCTGCCGACCGCCGCGTCTCGGCGACTCGCCCGCCAGACCCCGCGTGTCGTGGGTCCGCGCGCTCGGGAGGACGACCGATGACCCGCGAACGCGTCGTGTTCTGGGCGGCCACGTCCACGCGTCTGATCGTGGGCGCCGCCGTCGCCGTGGCGCTCGTCCTCGCCGTGGGAGTCGCCGCGGCTGCGCCCTGGCCGACCGTCGCCGCGGACAAGTCGGCCGTCACGGCGGCCCCGGCCGCATCCTCGACGACGCTCGCGTGCACCGGCCCGCTCATCGGGGTGGGGCGCAGCTCCACCGACATCGCGGCCTTCGACAACGCGGGTCCGGTCGCGGTGACGACGGCGTCGGCCTCGGGTGGCGACCCGGTCCTCGGACGGGTCTCCAGCCCGGCCGTGCCCGGCTCCGCGCCGGCCACGATCACTCAGGCGCCGGCCAACGGCGCTCGCGTCGGCGTGGCCGCCGCACAGTCCGGCTCGGTGAGCGCCGACGATCTGCGCGGATTCGCCGCCAGCGCCTGCACCTCGTCTCGCTCCCAGCAGTGGCTCGTGGGCGGTGCCGCGACGACCGGATACGCCGATGTCGTGGTGCTCACCAACCCCGAGGACGTACCGGCCACGGTCGACATCACGGCCTACGGCTCGCAGGGCGCGCTGAGCCCGACCGGCGGTCAGAACCTCGTCGTCCCGGCGCGATCCCAGCGCGTGCTGCCGCTTGCCGGCCTCGTGCCCGGCGAAGAGGCTCCGGTGCTGCGCGTGAGCGCCACGGGCGCCGCCATCGTCGCCGCCCTGCAGTCGAGTCTCACCCGCACCCTGCTCCCTGGTGGGATCGACCAGATCACCGCGACAGCGGAGGCAGCGACACGGGTCGTGATCCCCGGAGTGACGATGCCGTCATCGGCCGTCGGCGCCCAGGGCTCGTCGCCGGTGACGGTGCTGCGCGCCCTCTCAGCCGACGTCGCGACGACGGCGACCGTGACGGTCGCGGCGGTCGGCGGCGGCCAGCTCTCGACACGGCAGATCCCGCTCGCGGCCGGGATCCCCACCGAGCTGGAGCTTCCGGGCCTCGCGGCCGGAAGCGTCACTGTGACCGTCACCGCGTCCGCCCCGGTCGTCGCCGCCGTGTGGCAGGCCACCGGACTCGGTGAGGGTTCGGACTTCGCGTGGTACTCCGCGGCGCCGAGCCTCACGGACGATGCCATCGTCGCCGTCGCGGCAGGCCCGTCACCGGTGCTCACCATCGCGGCGGGCGAGGAGGCGGCATCCGTCACGCTCACTCCGACATCGGGCGGCTCGGCGACCACCGTGTCCGTTCCCGCGTCCGGGTCCGTCGCCGTCCCGGTGGTCAGCGGCGCCGGTTACGTGCTGTCGGCGAGCGCGCCCGTGAGCGCGAGCGTAGGCTACAGCGCCACCGGGCAGCTGGCGTCCTACCCGGTGGCGGCGTCGGCCAGCCAGACCGCGCAGGTCACGGTCATCGTCGATCGCTGAGACAGCTCAGAGGAAACGGAACCGCTCGGGCCCGAGATCCCACGGATCGCGATCGAGGTACTCTGCAGCCGCGCGGAACACGCAGCTCTCGACGATCATGCGCCGGTGGTGCTCGTCGTTTCGATGGAGCCTGCTCATCCGCTCGATGGGAAGCCGATAGAGCACGATGCGCTTCTGCGTCGCATCGACGCTCCACCGCGGCACTCCGGTCGGCGTCTCGGCGGACGGCAGGTCCGCGATCTCGAACCGCACCTCCCGCAGCTCCTCCCATGCGCCGCGCAGGAATTCCGCGGTGCTCCCGACAGCGAGGTCGAAGCGGTCGACACGCGTCTCGAGCGGGGGAAGCGGCGGGCGGACGACGGCGCTGCGGCCCTCGCGGCCGTGTCGTCCGTGCCGGCTGGGCAGCGCACGGGCACTGCGGCGGGAACGTCGACGCATCATTCGGCTAGCCTAACGAGCCGTCGGCCGCATCGATTTGTCCCCCGATCTACCTACAGACAGGTCACAGGGTCGCCCGTAACCTACGGTCGGGGCGTACTTTGACCATGCTCGGGGATAAGGGGTGGCGTGGGCTCGCTCAGGCAACGAGTCGTTGCCGCCGTCCTCGCGGTGTCGGTGATCGGAATGGGACTGGTGGCGCTGATAAGCGCGCCCGCCACCGCCTCCTCACGCGCCGCCGCGACGGTTTCCGCGAAGTGTGACGCCGACGTCGTCTTCATCGGCGTGCGCGGCACGGGAGCGCCGGCCGGCACCGATTCGGGCGACGGTGGGCGCACGTGGAACGACGGCGGATTCGGCCAGGTCGCGGGGCTCGCGGCGCGGTTCACGATGGATGCCTCGGCCTCCGGGACGACCGCCTGGGTCGAGAGCCTCGACTACCCGGCGTCGCTGGACGGCTTCTACCTCGGCAGCATGAACGAAGGCGCGCGGGCGCTGAAGGCCGAGCTGGACGAACTCGCCGGCTGCGCCACTCCGCCCAAGGTCGTGCTCGCCGGTCACTCCCAGGGTGCGCACGTCATCCTGCAGACCCTTGCGCCGCAGAACGAGTTCGGCGCGCCCAGCGGATTCAGTCTCACGGCACAGGAGCGCGCGATGATCACGGGTGTCGTGCTGTTCGGCGATCCGAGCTACGTGCCCGGCGAGCCGTGGAATGCTCCCGGTTCCGGCACCGGATGGGGTATCTTCCCTCGCAGGGCCGAAAGCCTCGCGATGCTCGCTCAATACACGTGGGAAGACACCCCTGCGGGAGCGAGCCAGCCGCAGACGACCTCCAAGATCCGCTCGTACTGCGTCGCGGGAGATGCATTCTGCCAGAGCGGTCTTGCCCCCAACGCGATCGAGCTCCACAACGAGTACATGGTGGATTTCACGAATGACGCTTATGCCTTCCTCCAACGCACGCTCCGCGCGCACTGACGGCTCGGTCCCGTCCCTCGCGACGCACCTGCGTGTGGCGCGGGCCACCGGCATCCTTCTCGTCGTGCAGCTGCTGGTCGCCGCGGCGGGCTCGTTCTTCGCCTGGTCGACCTGGTGGCTGTCGCCGTCGTGCGCCCCGGGCTGCAGCACGGCGCCGGTCTACTGGAACACCGTGGTCTACACGATCGTCGCGGTCGTGCTGTGGCTCGTCGCCGCGGCGGGAGCGGTGGCGTTCAAGGCGCACGGTGCGCGCACCGTGTGGTTTCCGATCGCAGGCTCTGCGATCACGGCGGTGCTCGCGCTCGCCGTGTATCTCTGGAACGTCGCGGCCTTCGGCGGCTGAGCCCGGCGCGGCAGCCTCGGGCGATGCGCGACCGCGCGTAGGGTCGAGCCGTGCGAGGGCGACTGTGTTCGAAGATCGGGTGCGCCCGGGAAGCCGTCGCGACGCTGACCTACGACTACGGCGACCGGATGGCCGCTCTCGGCCCGCTGGGACGCGCGGGTGATCCGCACGCGCACGACCTGTGCGCGGCGCACACCGAACGCCTGTCGGTGCCGCAGGGGTGGGTCGTGCTGACCCACGACGCGCTGGCCCGCTGACACCGACTCGTCACGTCGCGTTCTTTTTTGATTCACTCAAAACAGCGCTAGCGTGGGGGTGTGCCCCACATACACGACAGCGACGCGGATGCCGCCATCCGGCGAGCGGGGCTGCGGGTCACCGAGACACGGCGCGCGGTGCTCGCCGCCGTGCGCCCGGACGAGCACCTCGGCGCCGACGACGTGTTCGCGCGCGTGCGCGACGCACTGCCCGGCACGAGTCTGCAGTCGGTCTACAACGCGCTCGGCGACCTCAGCGGCGCGGGACTCCTGCGACGCATCGAGCCCGCCGGCCACCCCGGGCGCTACGAACGGCGGGTGGCCGACAACCACCACCATCTCGTCTGCCGCTCGTGCGGGCGCATCGAGGACGTCGACTGTGTGATCGGCGAGGCGCCCTGCCTCCAGCCCGACGACACGCGCGGCTTCGTGCTCGACACCGCCGACGTGACCTTCTGGGGCTTGTGCGCCGCGTGCGCCGCCCCCGCAGACATCCCCCAGACCCCCACGAAAGGAACGAGATGACCGACATCACGACCGGCTGCCCGGTGCCCCACGACGGCGCCGACGAGACGCGCCTTCCCGTCGGATCCGCCCCCGGCGACAGCGCACCCGAGGGGCGCCTTCCCTCGCCGACCGCGGGCGACGCGAACCGCGTGTGGTGGCCCGAGCGCCTGAACCTGCGCATCCTCGCGAAGAACCCCGCGGTCGCGAACCCGGTGGGCGAGGAGTTCGACTACAAGGCGGCGTTCGAGGCGCTCGACCTCGCCGCTGTGAAGGCCGACATCGCGAAGGTGCTCACCACCTCCCAGGACTGGTGGCCCGCCGACTTCGGCAACTACGGTCCGCTCATCATCCGCATGGCATGGCACAGCGCCGGCACCTACCGCATCTTCGACGGCCGCGGCGGCGCCGGGGCCGGGCAGCAGCGCTTCGCGCCCCTGAACAGCTGGCCCGACAACGTCAATCTCGACAAGGCGCGGCGCCTGCTGTGGCCGGTCAAGAAGACCTACGGCCAGTCGATCTCCTGGGCCGACCTCCTGATCCTCGCCGGCAACGTCGCGCTCGAGGAGATGGGCTTCCGCACGTTCGGCTACGCCGGTGGGCGCGTCGACGTCTGGGAGCCCGACGACGACGTCTACTGGGGCCCCGAGACCACCTGGCTCGGTGACGAGCGCTATTCGGGCGACCGCGACCTGGAGAAGCCCCTCGCCGCCGTGCAGATGGGTCTCATCTACGTCAACCCCGAAGGTCCGAACGGCGAGCCCGACCCGCTGAAGTCGGCCCGCGACATCCGCGAGACGTTCCGCCGCATGGCGATGAACGACGAGGAGACGGTGGCCCTCATCGCCGGCGGCCACACCTTCGGCAAGACGCACGGGGCAGCCCCCGACACGACCGTCGGGGAGAACCCCGAGGGTGCGCCGCTCGAGCAGCAGGGCCTCGGTTGGAAGAACACGCACGGCACCGGCACGGGCGACGACACGATCTCCAGCGGGCTCGAGGTCACTTGGACCTATCACCCGACGCGCTGGGACAACGAGTTCTTCCACATCCTCTACGGCTACGAGTGGGAGCTCTTCAAGAGCCCCGCGGGTGCGTGGCAGTGGCGTCCGAAGGACGGCGCCGGAAGCGACCTCGTACCGCTCGCGCACTCCGACGGCCGTCGCGAGCCCCGCATGCTCACCAGCGACCTGGCGCTGCGCTTCGATCCTGAGTACGACAAGATCTCGCGTCGCTTCGCCGCCGACCAGGACGCCTTCTCCGACGCCTTCGCGCGCGCCTGGTTCAAGCTCACCCACCGCGACATGGGTCCCAAGGTGCGCTACCTCGGCCCCGAGGTGCCCGCCGAGGAGCTCATCTGGCAGGACCCGGTGCCCGCCGTCGATCACGAACTGATCGACGGGGCGGACGCGGCATCCCTCAAGGAGAAGATCCTCGCCTCCGGGCTCACCGTGTCCGAGCTCGTCTCCACCACGTGGGCGGCGGCGTCGACCTTCCGTGGCGGCGACAAGCGCGGCGGCGTGAACGGTGCGCGCATCCGCCTCGCGCCTCAGAAGGACTGGGAGATCAACAACCCCGCCCAGCTGCAGAAGGTGCTCGCCGTTCTCGAGGGCATCAAGGCGGCGTTCGACGCCGATGCGCCCGCGGGCAAGCGCGTCTCGCTCGCCGATCTGATCGTGCTCGCCGGCAATGCCGGTGTCGAGAAGGCCGCGCGCGAGGGCGGCGTCGAGGTCGAGGTGCCGTTCCACCCGGGACGCACGGACGCGAGCGTCGAGCAGACCGACGCCGAGTCGTTCGAGTACCTCGAGCCCGCGGCCGACGGTTTCCGCAACTACCAGCGCCGCGGACTGACGCTGCGCGGCGAGTATCTGCTGATCGACAAGGCGAACCTGCTCACCCTCAGCGCGCCGGAGACCACCGTGCTGGTGGGCGGTCTGCGTGTGCTCGGTGCCAACTGGGACGGCTCGGCGCACGGCGTGCTGACCGACCGGGTCGGCGTGCTCACGAACGACTACTTCGTGAACCTGCTCGACCTCGGCACCACGTGGGCTCCGATCGATCCCGGCTCGCACGCCTTCCAGGCGACGTCGGATGGCTCGGGCGAGGCCCTGTGGACGGCGACGCGCGCCGACCTGGTGTTCGGCTCGAACTCGGAGCTGCGTGCGGTCGCGGAGGTCTACGCGAGCGACGACGCGACCGAGAAGTTCGTGCGCGACTTCGTCGCGGCCTGGACGAAGGTCACCGAGCTCGACAGGTTCGACCTCGTCTGAGCCACGACGCGCGGCGGCCCGCTCCCTTCGGAGCGGGCCGCCGTTCGACTACTCTGGGGTGATGATCCCGCCCGCCGGCCTCACCGCCGCCGGCGACGGAGAACAAGGACGACACCTCGCATGACTTCCCGCATCCTCGTGGTCGATGACGACACCGCGCTCGCCGAGATGATCGGCATCGTGCTGAACACCGAGGGATTCGACGCGGAGTTCTGCGCCGACGGCGGTGCGGCCGTCGCCGCCTGGCGGTCGGTGCAGCCTGATCTGGTGCTGCTCGACCTGATGCTGCCGGGCATGGACGGCATCGAGATCTGCACGCGCATCCGCGAGGAGAGCGGGGTGCCGATCATCATGCTCACCGCACGCACCGACACCGCCGATGTCGTGCGCGGACTCGAGTCGGGCGCCGACGACTACATCGTGAAGCCCTTCAACCCGAAGGAGCTCGTCGCCCGTATCCGCACCCGGCTCCGGCCGACTCCCGCCGCTCCGAGCGAGTCGTTGCGCATCGGCGATCTGACCATCGACGTTGCCGCGCACGAGGTGCGCCGCGGTGACGCTCCGATCGCGCTCACCCCGTTGGAGTTCGAACTGCTGACGGCGCTCGCCGGCAAGCCGCAGTTGGTCTGGTCGAGGGAGATGCTCCTCGAGCAGGTGTGGGGATACCACTACAAGGCCGATACGCGGCTCGTCAACGTCCACGTGCAGCGTCTGCGCGCCAAGGTCGAGCGCGACCCCGACAACCCGCGCATCGTGACCACGGTGCGCGGTGTGGGCTACCGCGCCGGCGCGATCGTGTGACGACATGAGCGGGTCCGCGCAGCGTTCGCCGGTCGATCGTCTGCTGGTCGCGTTGCGCGGGTGGCGGGAATGGCCGCGTCGGCTCGCCGGCGTGTGGCGCCACTCGCTTCGGGTGCGCACCGTCGTCGCGACCGTCGCCCTCACCGCGCTCGCCGTGATCGCGGCGTGCGTCGGGCTCGCCCTCGCCATCCAGAACGACCTGTTCCAGTCCCGGTTGCAGCAGGCGCTCGGTGACGCGAGCCGCGCGCGCATCGAGGCGCAGCGCACGCTCGACTCGTCTGAGACGCAGGGCGACAGCGTGAACGTGCGCAACCTGATGAACAGCGTGCTCGTCACGCTGTCGCGTCAGTCCTCGAGCGATCTGATCGCCGCGTTCCGCACCGACACCGCGCCCTCCTCGATCGCGCCCCTCGACTTCACCTCCACCGGCTTCCCGACGAGCGCCCCGTCCCCCGAGCTGCGGTCGCAGGTGCAGAGCAGCTCCAGCGCGCAGTTCTGGCAGTCGGTTCCGGTGACGCTGGCCAACGGCTCGACGGTTCCCGGCATCGTGGTGGGCCAGCAGCTGACGGTGCCCGGGGTCGGCGCATACGAGTTCTACATCGCCTACGACCTGAGCGCCGCCGCGCAGACCCTCGCGTTCGTGCAGGGCATCCTCTGGATCGTCGGCTTCGCGCTCGTCGCCATCATCGCGGGCATCTCCTGGCTCGTGCTGCGCTCGATCACCGTGCCGGTCGCGCAGGCCGCGGAGACCAGCGCCAAACTTGCCTCCGGCGACCTCGACGTGCGCCTGAACGTGCGGGGAGCCGATGAGCTCGCGACGCTCGGTCGGTCGTTCAACGCGATGGCCGACAGCATCCAGTCGCAGATCAAGGAGCTCGCCGACCTCTCCCTCGTGCAGCAGCGCTTCGTGTCGGATGTGTCGCACGAGCTGCGAACACCGCTGACGACCATCCGGCTCGCCTCCGATGTGCTCGCCGACCGGCGCGACGACTTCGAGCCGGCGGCCGCGCGTGCCGCCGAGCTGCTCTCGACCCAGGTCCAGCGATTCCAGGTCCTCCTCGACGACCTGCTCGAGATCAGCCGGTATGACGCCGGTTCGGTGCAGCTGGAACGCGAGCCCACGAGCATCGCCCAGCTCGCCGAGGACGTGATCGGCTCGATGCAGCAGCTCGCCGACCAGCGGGGGAGCGAGGTGCGGCTCGTCGCGCCCGGCGGCTACTCCCTCGTCGATCTCGATCCTCGACGGGTGCGTCGCATCGTGCGCAATCTGCTCGGCAACGCCATCGAACACGGTGAGGGGCGTCCGATCGTCGTCACGGTCGACAGCAATCAGGATGCTGTCGCCCTCGGTGTGCGCGACTACGGTCTCGGCATGCGGCCCGAGGACGTCGAGCGCGTGTTCGACCGGTTCTGGCGTGCGGATCCGTCCCGGCGGCGCACGATCGGCGGCACCGGTCTCGGCCTGTCGATCTCCCTCGGCGACGCGCGGCTGCACGGCGGCACTCTCGCCGTGTGGTCGGACCTCGGACGCGGGAGCAACTTCGTCCTCACCCTCCCTCGCCGCGACATCGACGGGGAGCTCGTGTCGCCGGTCGTCGTGGACGTGTCCGACGAGACCTCCGTGCTCGACAGTCTCGGTCTCACCGAGCCGATCGCGGTGCTCGCCCCCGAGCGTGACGCGAAGGAGAAGCGATGAGGCGCGGCATCCGCTCACTCGTGCTCGTCGGCGCGCTGACTCTCGCGCTCGTCGGGTGCGCGGGACTGCCCATGACGGGAGCCGTGCACGAGGGGCTCTCGAGCACCGCCGAGCCCGATGTGCCCGACGTGCAGTTCAAGCCGAACGGTCCGCAGGTCGGCGCGACCCCCGAGCAGATCGTGGACGGGTTCCTCAACGCCGGCTCCGGACCCGCCGGCGGGTGGGCCACGGCGCGGGAGTTCCTCACGGGCACGGCAGTGGACAGCTGGCGCCCGGATGCGGGGGCGACCGTCGACGTGCTCTCCGCACGCTCGATCGCCGTCGCGTCGTCGGATCAGAGCTCGGCGACCGTCACCGTCTCGCTCTCGCCGACCGCGACGGTCGACGGCGAGGGCGCCTACACGGCGGTCGCCGAGGCCGCTGCTCCGCCGCTCACGTTCACTCTCACCAAGCTGCCGGCGGGGTGGCGCATCACCTCGGCCCCGAACGGCATCGTGCTCGATCAGGACCTCTTCAAGAGCGTCTTCCGCGCTTACTCGCTCATGTACTACGACCCGACCTGGACGTTCCTCGTGCCGGACGTGCGCTGGTTCCCGACCCTCAACGCGTCGACGCGCATCGCCGCGGCCCTCATCAACGGACAGCCGAGCCCCTGGCTCGCCAAGAGCGTCGTCTCGGCGTTCCCGGAGACGGTGTCGCTGGGGAGCCCCTCGGTGCCGGTCGTGAACGGTGTCGCGCAGGTGGACCTCAAGGAGTCGGCTCTCACGTCGGATCAGACCACGCTGTCGCGCATGCAGGCACAGCTCACCGACAGTCTCGCCTCGACCGGGCAGGTGACGTCGGTGACACTCTCGATCGCCGGTTCGGCCCTCGACGTGACTCCGGCGCCGTCGCGTGACACCCGCGTCGACTCCCGCACTCTCGCCCTCACCGCCACGGGCTTCGGCTTCATCGCCGCCGGGCAGGTCGACGAGCTGCCCGGCGTCTCGGCGGCGGTGGCCGCTCTCTCCCCGCGTTCGGTGGAGCTGAGCGACGACCGGACGACGGCGGCGGTGCTGGCGGGCAACGGCGCGGTGACCCGGGTGGATGCCGCCGGCCCCGCAGCCCTCGACCAGCGCGCCGGACTGATCGCGCCGTCGATCGATCCGTTCGGCTACATCTGGAGTGTCCCGCAGACGTCGCCGTCCGCGCTCGTCGCGGCGGGGACGGGGGCGACGCGCATCGCGATCTCATCGCCGTGGGGAGGTGCGAGCCGCGTGGACGCGCTCCAGGTCTCGCGCGACGGCACACGCATCGCTGCGCTCGTCATCTCGGGGGGCCGGTCGGTCCTGATGGTCGCCGGCGTCGTGCGCGACGCGCAGGGGGTTCCGAAGTCGCTGGGTGACGCCGTCACGCTGCTGAGCTTCCCGGCGGGCGCGAGCGATGCCGCCTGGCTCGACGAGTCGACGCTGGGCGTGATCTCGGGCAGCGGATCGTCGGCGCAGTTCACCACCGTGCAGATCGGCGGCGTCGCGACGACCGCCGATGCTCCACCCGGAGCCGTGGCCATCGCCGGTGTGAACCTGCCGACGATCGCCCGCGTGCTCGACGCTAACGGCACCGTGTTCATCCGATCGGGCACGACCTGGCAGCAGGACAGCACGGGCGTCTCGGTGCTGGGCACCCAGCAGGGCTCGCCGCTGACGAGCCCCTGATTCCTCCCCCGCGCGGATCTGGACCGCGGGGTCCTCCGTTCCGCCGGGCCCGCACGCGCACCCGGTGGGTATCTCGGAGGATCGTCGCATGACGATGAGCGGATGGGCGGAAGCGCGCTGGCTGGTGCGTGAGGCGTTCGCGGATGCCGCGGCCCTCGCCTTTCCCGTGCGGTGCGCCGGGTGCGGCGCAGACGGCCGGGTTCTGTGCGCCGCGTGTCGGGTCGCGCTCGTGCCCCGCGTCTCGCGACGCACTCTCGAGGGCGGTCTGAGCGTGTGGAGCGCGGGAGAGTTCGACGGGATGCCCGCGCGGGTGCTACGGGCGGCGAAACAGACCGGGCAGGGTGCTCTCGCGGCGGGCCTTGCGCCTCTGCTTCGCGCATCCGCCGAGGCTGCGGCGTCTTCGGCTGCGGTCGACGTGATCGTCCGCGTCCCGAGCTCTCGCGCCGCTGTGCGCCGGCGCGGCTTCGTTCCGCTCGAGCAGATCGCGGCGCGCGCCCGGCTGTGCACGACGGGAGGGCTGCGTGTCGTGCGCCCGGTGGCCGATCAACGCGGTCTCGACGAGGCATCCCGTCATCGCAACGCCGAGGGGAGCATGCGCGTGCGGCGCGTGGTGGCCGGGCTGCGCGTGCTCGTCGTCGATGACGTCGTCACGACCGGAGCGACGCTGCACGAGGCCGCCGCGGCTCTGCGGGCTGCGGGTGCGGTCAGCGTCGTCGCGGCGACCGTCCTGCAGACGCGGCGGCGGCACTGATCATCGTGTGCCCCAGTTGTAGGACTGCTTGCGCAGCTCGAGATAGACGAAGGTCTCCGAGCTGAGCACACCGGGGAGGGTGCGGATGCGGGAGTTCAGCAGCTCGCTCAGCTCGGCGTCGGACTCGCAGACGACCTCGATGACGATGTCGAAGCTGCCCGCGGTGAGGACCACGTAGTCGACGGCTTCGAGCTTCTCGAGCGCGGCCGCGACGATGCGGGTGTCTCCGCTGACCCGCAGGCCGACGAGAGCCTGACGGGGGAACCCGACCTGCAGCGGGTTGGTGACGGCGACGATCTGCATGACGTCGCTGTCGATCAGCTTCTGCACGCGCTGGCGCACTGCCGCCTCGCTGAGCCCCACCGCGGCGCCGATGCGCGCGTAGGAGCGCCGGCCGTCCTCCTGCAGCTGCTCGATGATCAGCTTGGATGTCTCGTCGAGCGCGTCGCGTCCGGCCATGCTCCTCCTCCGCGGTCGAGGTCGTGGACTCCACGCTACTGCGGATTCCGACGCTCGGAAGGGTACCGGAATCGCAATACATGTGAAATCTATGTTTCAGCCGACGATATCCGTAGTCTTTCGCCATAGTTGCTGACAGGATCGGGAGTCCCGAGAGAGTTCCGCACCGCACAGAGGAGTCATCATGCCCCGAGGTCCGCTGCCCGAAGATCCCACCGTTCGCGCGCTCATCGCGCAGGCGCGTGCGTCCCAACTCACCCGCCGTGGCTTCGTCGCCGGCGTCGGCGGGCTCTCGCTCGCCGCCTTCCTCGCCGCCTGCACCGGGCGCGTCGGCGGCGGCACCGGCGGTGCGTCGCCCAGCCTGACGCCCGCCACCGACATGTCCGACACCGTCAAGCAGCTCACCTGGGCGAACTGGGCGTTCTATCTCGACGAGGACGACAAGGGCGGCTACCCGACCCTCGAGGCCTTCCAGAAGGACACCGGCATCACCGTCAACTACGACGTCGCCGTCGACGACAACAACACGTACTTCGCCAAGGTTCGCGACCAGCTCGCGCTCGGCCAGGGGATCGGCGCGGACACCGTCTGCCTCACCGACTGGATGGCCGGCATCTGGATCCAGTCCGGGTTCACCCAGGCGCTCGACAAGTCGAAGCTCCCGAACGTCAGCGCCAACCTCGCGGCGAGTCTGCAGAACCCCGGATTCGATCCCGGTCGCGCGAACTCCGTGCCGTGGCAGACCGGCTTCGCGGGCGTCGCATGGAACAAGGAGAAGGTGCCCAACGGCATCAAGACCCTCGACGATCTGTGGGACCCGGCGTTGAAGGGGCGCGTCGGCGTGCTCAGTGAGATGCGCGACACGATCGGCCTGATCATGCTCAGCCAGGGCGTCGATCCGTCGAGCTCGAGCTGGGGCGATGACCAGTTCAACAACGCGCTCGACGCCTTCCAGAAGCAGGTGACCGACGGTCAGATCCGCAACATCAAGGGCAACTCCTACGCGGACGACCTGAAGAACGAGGACACCCTCGCCGCCATCGTGTGGTCGGGCGACATCTCGTCGATCAACGCGGAGGTGGGGGACAAGTTCGAGTTCGCTCTGCCGGAGTCGGGCGGCACCCTGTGGGCCGACAACTTCCTCATCCCGATCGGCTCGACTCAGAAGTCGAACGTCGAGAAGCTGATCGACTACTACTACCAGCCCGAGGTCGCCGCCCAGGTCGCCGCCTACGTGCAGTACGTCACCCCGGTGCAGGGCGCCCAGGAGGCCATGGCGCAGGTCGATGCGTCTCTCGTCGACGACCAGCTGATCTTCCCCGACGCGGCGACGCTCTCGAAGGCGCACATCTTCCGTCAGCTCACCAACGCCGAGCAGCAGAAGTACAACGCGGCCTTCGAAGCCGTCGGGCTCGGGGCCTGACCCGTGGCGGCGACGTCCTTCGGCGAGGCCGGGGCCGACCTCGAACTGGTCGGGATCCGCAAGGAGTTCCCCGGGTTCACCGCGATCGAGGAGCTCGACCTCACGATCCCCGCGGGGTCGTTCTTCGCGCTCCTCGGACCTTCGGGGTGCGGCAAGACGACGACCCTTCGGCTCGTGGCCGGGCTCGAGGACCCGAGTGCCGGACGGATCCTCATCGGCGGCGCCGACGTGACCGCGGTGAAGCCGCACAAGCGTCCCGTCAACACGGTGTTCCAGAGTTACGCGCTCTTCCCGCACATGACCGTGCTCGAGAACGTCGCGTTCGGCCTGCGCCGTCGTCGGGTCTCCGATGCGCTCGCCAAGGCGCACGAGGCACTGCGCCTTGTGGAGCTCGACCACGTCGCCGAGCGCAAGCCGAGCCAGCTCTCCGGCGGCCAGCAGCAGCGCGTGGCGCTCGCGCGTGCGGTGGTGAACCGGCCGGCCCTGCTGCTGCTCGATGAGCCGCTCGGTGCGCTCGACCTGAAGCTGCGCCGACAGATGCAGCTCGAGCTGAAGTCGATCCAGGCCGAGGTGGGGCTCACGTTCCTGCACGTGACCCACGATCAGGATGAGGCCATGACCATGGCCGACACGGTCGCGGTCATGAACAAGGGGCGCATCGAGCAGCTCGGCAGTCCGACCGAGCTCTACGAGCTGCCGCGCACGGGATTCGTGGCCGGCTTCCTCGGCCAGTCGAACCTCATCACCGGAGACGTCGAGTCGACGGCCGGAGGCATCGTGACGGTGCGCACCGCCGGGGGCGTGCTCGCGGTGCCGGCCACGCGCGCCGTATCGACCGGCGGGCGCATCACACTCGGCGTGCGTCCCGAGAAGCTCCTGCTGCACGCGACGGCGCCCGCCGCCGACGCGGATCAGAACGTGCTCGGTCCCGGTCGCATCACGGATGTCTCGTTCACCGGCGTCAGCACCCAGTACCTCGTCGAGGTGCCGGGTGTCGGCACGGTGACCGTCTTCGCGCAGAACCTCGTGTTCGGTGCGGTGTATCCGGTGGGCGTCGAGGTGTGGGTCGCCTGGCACCGGGAGCACACGTTCGGGCTCGACAGCGATGCCCGCGCCGACGCCGCCGAGGGCGACGAGCTGGCGGCCGCGGCATCCGTCTCGTCGGACGAGGCCGCCTGAGATGGCACTGTCCGCACTCGCCCCGGCGGGGGGTGCGACCGCGAAGCCGGTCTCCGCGGCGCGCCGCGGCGGGGTCGTCGCGCTCGCGCTGCTGATCCCCGGGCTCGCCTACCTCGCCCTGTTCTTCCTGGTTCCGTTCGTCTCGCTCGTGATGACCTCGTTCGGTGTGAACGACCCGAACGAGTACGGCGTGTTCTCCTACGGCTTCCAGTGGCAGAACTACGTCGACGCGATCAGTTCGTACTGGCCGCAGTTCCTGCGCTCATTCTGGTTCGCGCTGCTCGCGACGGTGTTCGCGCTGCTCATCAGCTACCCGATCGCCTATTTCATTGGAGTGCGGCTGCGCGAGCGCGTGCTGCTTCGCAACCTGCTTCTCGTGTTGGTGATCGCGCCGTTCTTCATCTCGTTCCTCCTGCGCACGCTCGCGTGGAAGCAGATCCTCTCGGACGAGGGCCCGGTCGTGAGCTCTCTTCAGTTCCTCGGCCTCATGGGTTCGCAGGATCACCTCACCGGCACGGCCTTCTCGGTCGTGTTCGGCCTCACCTACAACTTCGTGCCGTTCATGACGCTGCCGCTGTTCGCCTCGCTCGAGCGGCTCGACAAGCGGCTCCTCGAGGCGGGCAGCGATCTGTACGCGAGTCCGGCGACGACGTTCTGGCGGGTCACGTTCCCGCTTACCCTTCCGGGCGTCGTGTCGGGCACCCTGCTGACATTCATCCCGGCTGCCGGCGACTATGTGAACGCAAGCCAGTCGTTCCTCGGCAGCGCGTCGACCTCGATGATCGGAAACGTCATCCAGTCGAACTTCCTCATCACCGTGAACTACCCGCAGGCGGCGGCGCTCAGCATCCTGCTGATGCTCGTGATCGTGGTGATCGTCGGCATCTACGTGCGCCGTTCGGGAACGGAGGACCTGCTGTGAGTGCGTCTGCTCCCACCCGCCGCCGGTTCGGACTCGGCCGTTGGCTGCTGCCCACCTACGTGACCGTCGCGTTCGTCCTGCTCCTGATCCCGATCGCCTACACGTTCGTGTTCTCGTTCAACGACGCGAACCGCTCGAACATCTCGTGGAACGGTTTCACGTTCCGCAACTGGCTGACCGTGTGCGACCAGCCCGACGTCTGCGTCGCGTTCGGCAACAGCATCGTGGTGGGTCTGACGGCGACGGTCATCGCGACCATCCTCGGCACGATGATCGCGATCGCCGTGGTGCGCTACCGGTTCCGTGCCCGTTCGGCGATCACGCTGCTGCTGTTCCTGCCGATGGCGACGCCCGAGGTCGTCATGGGTGCAGGACTCGCCGCCCAGTTCCTCACCGCCGGGGTGCCGAAGGGGCTCGGCACCATCATCATCGCCCACGCGATGTTCTGCCTCAGCTTCGTGGTCGTCACGGTGAGGGCGCGCGTGCTCTCGCTCGACCCGGCTCTCGAGGAAGCCGGTCGCGACCTCTACGGATCGCCCAACCAGGTCTTCTGGCGCGTCACCTTCCCACTTCTGCTCCCGGGCATCGTGGCGGCGGCGTTGCTGAGCTTCAGCCTCAGCTTCGACGACTTCATCATCACGTACTTCACCTCAGGCAGCACCCAGACGTTCCCGATCTTCATCTACGTCGCCGCCCAGCGCGGGTTGCCGCCGCAGGCGAACGTGATCGCGTCCTCGGTGTTCCTGCTGGCGATCGCGGCGGTCTTCATCTACCAGGCCATCGCCTGGCGCAGAGCGAAGAAGAGCGCGTGAGAATCGGATGCCGCGGGGCTGGGGCCGCGGCATCCGACAACCTTTCCTCGCCCTGGGCGTCGCATTCTGAACACATGCGAAACGCGGGGTGACAAGTCCGCGACCTCGGACTACCGTGGGGGCACCAAGAAGGTGACGGCCGGTCCGCCCCTTTCCGGGCGGGCCCGGAACTAGGAGGTCAAAGATGGACACCAGCATCGTCGGCGTGGGCGTGGGAATCACGGACCGCTTCCGTACTGTCGTCGACGACAAGGCCCCCCGCATCGAGAATCTCGCGCCCCGCGCGCAGCGGCTCGACGTCAAGGTCACCAACCGTCCCTCGCACGGCGGGCGCGGCGAGCACTCCACGGTGGAACTCACCCTCACCGGCAAGGGACCGATCGTGCGGGCGGAGGCCGTCGACGATGACAAGTTCGCGGCGCTCGAGGTCGCTGTCGACAAGCTGTGCGAACAGGTGCGGCGTGCCAAGCAGAAGCGGGTCGACTCGCGAAATCATCCGCGGGGCGCGACGTTCGACAAGGGAACGGGCGCGCTCGAGGGCATCGATGTCGAGCCGGCGTCCGTCGAGGTGCTGCGCGCCGTCGCGACGGGGGAGATCCCGGTGGTGGGCGACGACGCGGCCGATGACGAGTATTCGCCCGTGGTCATCCGCACGAAGCTGTTCGATGCCGAATGGATGACCGTCGAGGAGGCCGTCGACCGCATGGAGCTCGTCGGGCATGACTTCTTCCTGTTCGTCGATGCCCGCACCGACCATCCGAGCGTCGTCTATCGCCGCAAGGGCTGGGACTACGGTGTCATCTCGCTCGGCACGCAGGCTGCTCCCGGCGCGGAGCAGCTCGCATCCTGAGCGCCTATCCGACGACGATGCCCGGGCCGTGAGGTCCGGGCATCGTCGCGTGCGGGGTCCGGCGCGAGGCGAGCGCCGAGCGGGCGCGGTGAGATGTCAGTCGAAGATGTCGCCGATGAGTCCGCCGATGACGAGTCCGCCGAGGATGCCGCCGACCGCGTCGCCCATGCCGCCGCCGCGTCCGCCGCGGCCTCCCCAGCCGCCTCCCCAGTCGTTGCCTCGCGAGTTGTCGATGTCGCGCTGCGCGAGGGCGAGCGCCTCGCTCGCGAGCTGCGCGGTGCGGCGCGCGTGCCGCAGCGCCGGCTCACGCGACTCCTCGCCCGAGGGGAGCGCATCGATCTCGGCACGGGTGCGCTCGGCCTCGGCGAGGCGCGTGCGGGCGTCGGGGCCGATGTAGCCGCGGTGCGAGGAGATGACGTTCGCGGCGATCGCGAGCTGCCGATCGGCGTCGTCGATCGCGTGGCGCACGAGGTCGGGAGAGGGGAGCGGGTTCGCGGCGCGGGCCTGCGCTTTCGCGATGACGTCGTCGAGCGCCGTGTTCGCCTCGCGGAGTCGGGTGAGCTCGCGGAACGGGTCGGTCTTCGTCCCCGTCGGCGGGAGCGCCGAGAGCGCGGCTTCGAGCGCCGAGGTCGCCGCGGCCACCTCAGGGGTCGCGGGCGCGTTCCGGGCGCGCACGATGTCGCCGCGCGAGTCGGCGATCACGTCGGCGAGCGTCGACTCGGCGCGCAGCGCCTCGATCTCGAAATCGTCCACGCCGTCGAGCAGCGACTGCGCGCGGCGCACCGACTCGGTCGCGGCCTCGAGCGCGAGGTTCGCCTCCTCGGCGTTGCCCGCGGCGCGGCGGCGGGAGGAGACATCCGCGCTGTGCAGGGCGAAGTCGAGCACCTGGGATGCCTCGTCGGGGGCGCCCTGCACCTGTGCGAGCGCGCTCGGGGCGTACCGCGCCGCGAGGCGTTCGACGCTCTCGCGCGCGCCGGGGATGCGGGAGCGCAGAGTCTCGGCCGAGGTTCGCACTCCCGCGAGCACCTCGGGGGCGCGCCGTACCCGTTCGACCGCGTCGCTGAGGGCGGCGGTGCGCTCGTCGAGCAGGTCGTCGGCCCACGCGCACAGCTGCACGATGCGCGCATTGCGCGTGCGCAGTTCTTCGACGGTGTCGGGGATCTCGTCGTGGTTGAGCTGGTTCAGGTGGAACGCCTCGCCGAGATGCGTCCGCACGGCGCCGAGCGCGTCGCGCAGCCCCTGGGTCGCGGCCGGTCCCAACTCGGCCTCCGCGAACTCCAGTTCCTCGGTCGTCACGCGGATGCGCTCGTCGACATCGACGAGCGCGCGGCCCGCCTGATGCGACAGTTCGGCGTCCTGGGCGGCAGTCGCCGCATCCTGCTCGCGCTTGCGTCGTCCCCAGAAACCTGCCATTCCTCGATCCTATGGGCGGGTGCGCGGCGCCCCTCTGGGTGTTCGCCGAGGGCGGTCAGGCGATCGCTGTGGCCTTCGGCGGCCGTCCGCGTCGCGGCGGTTCGGTCTCGAGGGCGAGTTCGAGCGCGCGGGGAGGATGCTGCGTGAGTCGGCCTTCCACGTGGTCGAGCCAGCGCACCTCCGCCTCGGCCTGGAAGATGAGCGCATCCGCGACGAGCAGCCACGCGAGCTCTGCACCGCTCGGGTCGCCGTCGCTGCGCTCGCCGCTGCGCTGTGCGCGCCGCAGCTCCTGCAGGTGCGCCAGCGACGCCCGCCGTTGTGTCTGCACGATGGCGGTGACGTCGACACCGGGGAGGGTCGCCGCGAGCGCGAGTTTGATGGGCAGTTCGTCGCGTGTGCCGGTGGCGCGCGCGACGGGTGCGGCGAGCCAGTCGCGCGCTTCCGTGCGGCCGGCGTCGGTGATCGCGTAGAACACGTGCCCGTGCGCGTCGGTGTCGCCTTTGGTGACGAGGCCGTCGCGTTCCAGGCGTTCGAGCGTGTTGTAGATCTGGCCGACGTTCAGGGGGGATGTCCCGCCGGTGCGGCGGTCGAACTCCGCGCGTAACTGGTAGCCGTAGCAGGCTCCCTGGTCGAGGATCGCGAGCAGACTCTGACGCACCGACATCCGGGCCACCTTTCAGATTTCCGCGTATGTAATTGCTGAGTATATACATGCCGGGAATGCAAAGATCGGATGCCGCGCCCCCGAGTGCCCTCACCCAGCCCCCTTCAAAGTCACGGGTCTATAACATGGGGACGTATGCCCGGGCGCGGTGAGCGTTCGGGCCGGCGCGTGCGCCGCACCCGACCAGATGGAGATGTTCCGTGGCCAATCCTCTTGAGAAGCTGCTCCGCGCCGGCGAAGGCCGTGTGCTGCGGAGACTCCAGCAGGTGGCGAAAGCCGTGAACGCGCTCGAAGACGAGTACGCCCAGCTCACCGACGACGAGCTGCGCGAGGAGACCGCCGACTTCCGCGGACGCTATGCGCAGGGCGAGACGCTCGACAAGCTCATGCCGGAGGCGTTCGCCGCCGTGCGCGAAGCCGCCCGGCGCACCCTCGGTCAGCGTCCCTACGACGTGCAGATCATGGGCGGCGCGGCACTCCATCTCGGCAACATCGCCGAGATGAAGACCGGTGAGGGCAAGACTCTGACGGCGACCTTCGCTGCGTACCTCAACGCGATCGCCGGTGAGGGTGTCCATGTCGTGACCGTCAACGACTTCCTCGCGTCGTATCAGTCCGAGCTCATGGGTCGCGTCTACCGCGCGCTCGGCATGACCACCGGCACGATCGTCTCGGGTCAGACGCCGGAGGTGCGCCGCCAGCAGTACGAGGCGGACATCACCTACGGAACGAACAACGAGTTCGGCTTCGACTACCTGCGTGACAACATGGCGTGGCAGAAGGAGGATCTCGTGCAGCGAGGTCACTTCTTCGCGGTCGTCGACGAGGTCGACTCGATCCTCATCGACGAGGCTCGAACCCCGCTCATCATCTCGGGCCCCTCGTCGGGCGAGGCGAACCGGTGGTTCGGCGAGTTCGCGAAGGTCGTGCGCACCCTCGAGTCGGGCGTCGACTACGAAGTCGATGAGAAGAAGCGCACCGTGGGTGTGCTCGAGCCCGGCATCGAGAAGGTCGAGGACTATCTCGGCATCGACAATCTCTACGAGTCGGCGAACACCCCCCTCATCTCGTTCCTCAACAACGCGATCAAGGCGCTCGCCCTCTTCAAGCGTGATGCGGACTACGTCGTCATGAACGACGAGGTCATGATCGTCGACGAGCACACCGGCCGCATCCTCGTGGGACGTCGCTACAACGAGGGCATCCACCAGGCCATCGAGGCGAAGGAGGGCGTGCCGGTCAAGGCCGAGAACCAGACCCTCGCGACCGTCACCCTGCAGAACTACTTCCGCCTCTACGCCAAGCTCGCGGGTATGACCGGTACCGCCGAGACCGAAGCGGCCGAGTTCATGTCGACCTACGACCTCGGCGTCGTCCCGATCCCCACGAACAAGCCGATGATCCGTCAGGACAAGCCCGACCTCGTCTACAAGAACGAGCAGGCCAAGTTCGCCCAGGTCGTCGAAGACATCGCTGAGCGGCACGCCGCAGGGCAGCCGGTTCTCGTGGGCACCGTGAGCGTCGAGAAGAGTGAGTACCTGTCGCGCCTCCTCGCCAAGAAGGGCGTGCGCCACGAGGTGCTCAACGCGAAGAATCACGCTCGCGAGGCCGAGATCGTGGCCCGCGCCGGTCGCCTCGGGGCGGTCACTGTCGCCACCAACATGGCCGGCCGCGGCACCGACATCATGCTGGGCGGGAACGCGGAGTTCCTCGCCGTGCAGCAGATGAAGGAGAAGGGCCTCGACCCGGTCGAGACCCCAGAGGCCTACGAGGCCGAGTGGGAGGGCGTCTACACCGCGGTGCGCGACGTCGTCGCCGGCGAGGGCGAGAAGGTCATCGAGGCGGGCGGACTGTACGTCCTCGGCACCGAGCGGCACGAGTCCCGTCGCATCGACAACCAGCTGCGCGGTCGCTCGGGTCGTCAGGGTGACCCGGGCGAGAGCCGCTTCTACCTCTCGCTCACCGACGACCTGATGCGTCTGTTCCAGTCCGGCGCGGCCGAGGCGATCCTCGCGCGCACGAACTTCCCCGACGACGTCGCGATCGAGTCGGGCATGGTGTCGCGCGCGATCAAGAGCGCCCAGGCACAGGTCGAGGCCCGTAACGCCGAGATGCGCAAGAACGTGCTCAAGTACGACGACGTTCTCAACCGCCAGCGCGAGGCCATCTACGCCGACCGCCGGCACATGCTCGAGGGCGACAACATCGCCGACCGGGTGCAGAAGTTCCTCGACGACGCAGTCGGCGCGATCGTCGACGACCACACGTCGAGTGGGCACACGGAAGCATGGGACTTCGATGCGCTGTGGACCGAACTCAAGACCATCTACCCCGTGAGCGTCACGATCGACGAGGTCGTCGCCGAGGCGGGGGAGAAGGGACGCATCACGGCGGAGGGGCTCAAGCGCGAGCTGCGCAGTGACGCGGTCATCGCCTACCAGAAGCGCGAGGGCACTCTCGGCTCGTCGGCGATGCGGGAGCTCGAGCGTCGAGTCGTGCTGCAGGTGCTCGACCGCCGCTGGCGCGACCACCTCTACGAGATGGACTACCTCAAGGAGGGCATCGGACTGCGCGCGATGGCGCAGCGTGACCCGCTCATCGAGTACCAGCGCGAGGGCTTCGAGATGTTCCAGTCGATGATGGGACAGATCAAGGAGGAGTCGATCGGGTTCCTCTTCAACCTCGAGGTCGAGGTGCGACGCCAGGACGAGCAGACCGAGGTCGCGGCGAAGGGTCTTGACACCCCGGCGCTCGAGGGCCAGCGTCTCGAGTACTCCGCTCCCACCGAGGACGGCGACATCGAGGTGCGCAACGACCGCGGTCAGGTGCAGAAGGCGGCGACCGGGCGCGCGCGCGACCGGGCCGCGGCATCCGCTCCGGCCCAGGCCCCTGCACCCGCCGCCGAGGCGCCGCGCGGTGCGTTCGGTCAGCGGGTCGCCCCCGAGCAGCAGACGCCGGCGCCGCAGAACCGCGCCCAGCGTCGCGCGGCCGATCGCAACAAGTAGCCCGTCGCCCCCCAACGCTATCGACCCCCGGTGCAGGCCACCGGGGGTCGATTGGCTTGTCGGGGTCGGGTCTATCCTGAACCGGTGAGCCCGCTTCGCCCCCTCGATCAGTCCCGCAAACTCAAGGATGTCCTCTACGAGATCCGTGGTCAGGCCCTCGTCGAGGCCGACCGGCTCGAGGCCGACGGCCACCGCATCCTGAAGCTGAACACGGGCAACCCGGCCACGTTCGGCTTCGAGGCGCCGTACCAGATCGTGCGCGACATGATCGAGGCCGTGCCGCACGCCCACGGCTACTCCGAGAGCCGCGGCATCCTGTCCGCCCGCCGCGCCATCGTCTCGCGGTACGAGCAGGTGCCGGGGTTCCCGCACGTCGATCCCGACGACGTCTATCTCGGCAACGGGGTCTCCGAGCTGATCACCATGACGATGCAGGCGCTGCTCGACGAGGGCGACGAGGTGCTCATCCCGAGCCCCGACTACCCGCTGTGGACGGCGATGACGAGCCTCGGCGGCGGCTCACCCGTGCACTACCGCTGCGACGAGCAGAACGGCTGGCAGCCCGACATCGACGACATCCGCGCGAAGGTCACGCCGCGCACGAAGGCGATCGTCGTCATCAATCCGAACAACCCCACGGGTGCGGTCTACTCGCCCGAGCTGCTCTCCCAGATCGTCGAGGTCGCCCGTGAGCACTCCCTCCTGCTGCTGGCCGACGAGATCTACGACCGCATCCTTTTCGACGATGCGGTGCACACGCCGCTCGCGACTCTTGCCCCCGATCTGCTCTGCCTGACGTTCAACGGCCTCTCCAAGACCTACCGTGTCGCCGGTTACCGCTCGGGCTGGCTCGTGATCACCGGTCCCACCTCCCACGCTGCGGGCTTCCTCGAGGGCATCACGCTGCTCGCCTCCACCCGGCTGTGCCCGAACGTCCCCGCACAGTACGCCGTGCAGGCGGCGTTGTCCGGAGTGCAGTCGATCGACGCGCTGATCGCCCCGGCGGGGCGGCTCCACGAGCAGAGGGATGCCGCGTGGCAGGCGCTCGAGTCGATCCCGGGCGTGAGCTGCGTGAAGCCGGCCGGTGCGCTCTACGCGTTCCCGCGCCTCGATCCCGAGGTGCACGAGATCCACGACGACGCGAAGTTCGTCTACGACTTCCTCGTCGCCGAGCACGTGCTGCTCGTGCAGGGCACGGGATTCAACTGGCCCGACCCTGACCACTTCCGCATTGTGACGCTTCCGGAGACACGCGTGCTGGTCGAGGCGATCGAGCGGCTCGGCAACTTCCTCTCGTCGTACCGCCAGTGACGGCGCGGCGCCCTCGGGGCCGGCGATGGCCGAGCCGGGGCGCCGCGGAAGAGGGACGAGGGTGAGCGTCGTTCAGAGGAGCGCGAGCGAAGTCGCACGCCAGCGGTGGTCGACGCCTTCGAGTCGAAGGGCGATCGCCCGGGTGCGGGCGGGGCCTCGTACGATCACGACGCCCTCGACGACGCCGTCGGCAGGGCTCGACTGGTGCACGCGGATGATGTTGTGCACGGGGCGGCTCGGCGCGACGCCGCGGGCGCTGCGGGCGCGGGCGGCCAGGTTGGCGCGGGTCAGCAGCTTGCGGTAGGCGTCTTCGGTGAGCCAGCGCGCGAGTTGCTCGACGTCGCGCACTCCCGCGAACACTTCGAGCACTCCGACCGACAGGTTGTGCAGGATCGGCTCCGGCGCCGGCAGCTCGGCGGCGCTCGTGGGGCGTGGGGCGAAGTCGTCGCCCGCGTCGACGCGGCCTGCCGGGGGAGCGGCGCGTCGTGCGCCGGTGAAGGTGATCGCCATCTCGACCTCGCTCATGAAACGGGGGTAACTGCTGGTCGTTTTCAGTTGAGCACAGGCGATTCATAGAGTGGATGAGAGTGCTCTCATGTGGCGCCCCTGTCGATGAGAGTCCTCTCATAGAGGCCGTCGTGGGCGCGTCCGGCGCTGCTGCGCGCACGTGTCGGGGCGACTCGACTGTGGATGCCGCGGCCTTCCCGGCGCCCGCGGCCGCTAGCGTGCGCGGGTGACCTGGGACCCGTTCCTCTCCGAGCTCGAGCTGCAGTTCGCCGCGCAGGCGCAGGCCGAGCGCCGTCTCGCGGCCACGGAGACCGAGCGCGTCCGCATCGCCGAGCTCGCCCTCACCGACCGACTCTCCGCTCTCGCGGAGGTGCGCGCCGCGGTAGCGCTGTGGCTGGCGGGTGCGGCGCCGGTGCGGGGCCGCCTCGTGCTCGCCGGCCCCGACTGGGCGGCGATCGAGGACGAGTCATCCGCTCTCTCGCTCGTCGCGGTCGGGGCGATCGTCCGCATCGACCTGCCGGCTGTGACCATCGCCGACAGCGTGCGCGAGATCCGCGCCCCCCGACCCCTCCGCGCCCGGATGGGTCTTGCATGGATGCTGCGTGAGCTCGGCCGCCGCCGGGTGGGGGTGCGGGTCTGGGATGTCGACGGGAACATCGTCACCGGAACGATCGATCGCGTCGGCACGGACCATCTCGACCTCGCCGTGCACGACGCCGGTCAGTCTCGCCGCGAGGCGGTGGGCGACATCCGTGTCGTCCCTCTGGTGCGACTCGCGCGGGTCGTCGGCGACCTCGACCTCTGACGATGGCCGACCGACTCAGTCGGGGTTGCGTACCCGCCCGCTGCCCCACAGCTCCGGGAAGCTCGCCGCGTTCGACTCCCGCCACAGCGCCATGCGGCGGGACTCCTCGGCGCGGTCGTCGAGGTAGTCGGTGACGCTGTCCTCCTCCACACGCCACTGCGCCGGAACCCCGACGCGCGTGCCCCGCAGTTGCCCGTCGATGACCAGAGCGATCACCTCGTCGACGCTGAGTGACAGCGCCGACGCGACCTGTGCGGGGGCGATCAGACGCGCCCCAGGTTGGGCAGACTCGGGCATGAGCACCATTATCCGCGTCGCCGGCGCCGGCCGGGCCGTCCGCTCGCGCGCACTGTGGAAAACGGATGTCGCACCCCGCCGGCCTGCGTGACCATGGTGCGCATGCCGTCCGACCGATCAGCCAGAGGCCTCCGCCGCACAGCGCGCATCGACCTTCGCCTCGTGCTCGGCATCGCTCTCGTGCTCGCCTCGGTGGCCGGCGTCTGGGGAGTCATCGCCGCGGCGCGGCAGTCGACGACCGTGCTCGTCGCGGCCCGGACGATCCTCCCGGGCGAGGCTGTCGGCGCCGACGCCACGACGACGGCGGAGGTCGTGCTCGGAAGCGGTGTCGATGCCTACGTCCTCGCCGACACCCTCGCCGCCGACGCTGTCGCGACGCGCACGATCGAGGTCGGCGAGCTCGTGCATCGCACCGCCGTCGGCGCACCCGAGCGCGCCACAGCGACGACGGTCGTGCTGCGCGCCGCGGGAGACCTGCCGGGCGAGGTGCGTGTGGGATCGACGGTGGATGTCTGGGCCGCACCCGCGATCGAGGGCGGCGGCTACGACACTCCGCGCATCCTGGTCGCGGGAGCGATCGTGGTGGCGCTGCCCGCCTCCGACGCGGTGGTATCCCGCCAGGGCTCGGCCGTCGAGGTCTCGGTGCCACGGGCGGATCTCGTCGACGTGCTCGCCGCGACAGCCAACGACGCGCGGGTCACGGTGGTTCCGGCGTCGGGCGGTGCGCCGTGAACGTCGTGCTCGCGCTCTCCGAGCCCCGGGCGCAGTCTCTGGCCGCCGACCTCCGCCGGGAAGGGGTGACGGTGATCGCCATCGTCGCTCCCGGTGCGCTCGACCACACGGCGCGCCGGCTCGGTCAGGGCGTCGGCGATGATCCCGTCGCCGAGCTGCTCGGGGTCGCCGACGCGCTCGTACTCGACGGCGACCGTCGAACGCTCACCCGCCCCGCGGTCGACCTCGCCGATCGGTTCGGCGTGCGCATCCTTCCCCTCGGCCGCGGGGTCGCCCTCGCGCGACTGTGCGCTTCGTACGGGCTGAGAGAGCCGCTGCCCGCGGACGCCGACGCGGAGGAGGTCGTCGCTGCGCTCGCCGCAACGCCTGCTCTTCCCGCGGCTGCGAGCGTGATACATCCCGTGATCGCCGTCTGGGGGCCCGCGGGAGCCCCCGGTCGCACCACAGTGGCCATCGAGGTGGCCGCCGAGCTCGCGCGGGGCCACCGTCGGGTCGCGCTCGTCGACGCCGATGCGCACGCGCCGAGTGTCGCCGTTGCGCTGGGGCTCCCTGTCGACGGCCCGGGTCTCGCCGCCGCCTGTCGTCAGCACGACCAAGGCGGCGTCGACGCGGCCGAGCTCGAACGGGTCGCGATCGCCGTCGATGTCCCCGACGGCGAGGTCGACGTGCTCGTGGGCATCAACCGTGTCGCACGCTGGCCCGAGCTCGCCGCGCCCCGCGTCACCGGGGTGCTCGCCGCGTGCCGCACCTGGGCCGACGCGACCGTCGTCGACATCGCGGCGCCACTCGAGCGTGACGAGGAGATCGTCAGCGACGTCATCGACGGACCAAGACGCAACCAGGCCGCCCTCGCCGTGCTCGCCGGCGCCGACGCCGTCGTGGCGGTCTGCGCAGCAGACCCGGTCGGCGTCTCGCGGTTCGTCGCCGCCTACGATCAGCTGCACGAGAGCGTGGGCGCCGCACCCATCGTGGTGGTCGCGAACCGCGTCCGCAGCGGCGTGATCGGCGTCGACGCCCGGGGGCAGGTGCGCTCCACGCTCGAGCGCTATCTCGGCATCCGTGACCTCGCCTTCCTGCCCGACGACCGCCGCGCCGCCGATCGGGCGCTGCTGCTCGCGCGGCCGGTCGCCGCGACATCGCCCCGTTCGGCCCTCGTCCAGGCCGTGCGACGCGCTGTCGGTGCGCGCCTCGCGCCGTGGGTCGCCCTTCACGCACCCCACCGGGAGGAGGCGGTCGGGGCCGTAGGCTGGTGAGGTGTCGACCCTCAGCGATCTGGTCACGGCCCATGGCGTCCACGACGCCGCCGATATCGAGTGGCTTCATCGCCTCGCCGGAGACGGGCAGCTGCTCGCCGACCTGGCATTCGCCGACATCGTGATCTGGGTGCCCACGGAAGACGACTCCTTCATCGCGGTCGCCCACACGCGGCCGAGCTCGGCAGCGACGCTCTTCTACCGTGACATCGTCGGCGACCGGGTGCGGCCGCAGTGGCGCACGCAGATCCGCGACGCGTTCGCCGAGGCCCGGATCGTCGACTCCGCGTCACCGGACTGGTTCGAGGAGACTCCCACGCGCGTGCGTGCGGTGCCGATCGTGCGCGGCACAACGGCCGCCGGTGCCGCGCCGCGCGTGATCGGCGTGCTCACCCGGCACACCAACCTCGGCGAGGCCCGTACGCCCTCGCGTCAGCAGATCACCTTCAACGACTGTGCGGACGATCTGTTCGGGATGGTCGCGTGGGGGGAGTTCCCCGACCTCAGCGCCCCCACCTCGCCGCGTCGAGGTGCACCGCGCGCTCCCGACGGGCTCATCCGGATCGACGTCGACGGCGTCACGACCTTTGCGAGCCCCAACGCCCTCTCCGCGTTCAACCGCATGGGCTTCGACGACGAGCTCGAAGGCGAGTCGCTCGTCGAAGTCGTCACGCAGATCCTGCCGGCGAAGCGGCAGTTCGACGAGAGCCTGCCCGTCGTCGTGACGGGTCGGGCGCCGTGGCGCACCGACATCGAGGCGCGAGGGGTGACGGTCTCACTCCGTGCGATCCCGCTCCGTGACCACGGCGTGCGCATCGGCGCGATCGTGCTGTGCCGCGACGTCACCGAGATGCGTCACCAGGAGCAGGAGCTCATCACGAAGGATGCGACCATCCGCGAGATCCATCACCGGGTGAAGAACAACCTGCAGACGGTCGCCTCACTGCTGCGCATCCAGGCGCGACGCACGTACTCCGACGAGGCACGCGAGGCGCTCAGCCACGCGACTCGCCGCGTCGCCGCCATCGCGGTCGTGCACGACACGTTGTCGGAGGGTCTCGCGCAGAACGTCGACTTCGACGATGTCTTCCACCGTGTGCTCAAGCTCGTCGCCGAAGTGGCAGCGGCCCCCAACACCCGCGCGCGCACGAAGACGACAGGATCCTTCGGGCGCCTGCCGAGCGAGTACGCGACGCCGCTCGCTCTGGCGCTCACCGAACTCGTCACGAACGCCGTCGAGCACGGTCTCGCCGACCGTGAGGAGGGCGAGGTGGAGATCCGCGCGGATCGCACCGACGAGCGACTCGAAGTGCGCGTCCGCGACACCGGAGTCGGTCTGCCCGAGGGTCAGGTCGGACGCGGGCTCGGCACGCAGATCGTGCGCACCCTCATCCAGGGCGAGCTCGGCGGCACGATCGACTGGCACACCCTCATGGGCAGCGGCACCGAGGTGACCATCGACATCCCGCTGCGCTACATCGAACGGGACGTCTGAGCAGAGCGGATGCCGCGGCATCCGCTCTGTCGCGAGCGCGCGGTCAGGAAGCGCGACGGGCGCGGGCGGCGCGGCGCTTCAGCGCACGACGCTCGTCCTCGCTCAGGCCGCCCCAGACGCCGGAGTCCTGGCCGCTCTCGAGGGCGTACTGGAGGCAGATCTCGGTGACGGTGCACCGCGCGCACACGGACTTGGCCTTCTCGATCTGGTCGACGGCGGGTCCGGTGTTGCCGACCGGGAAGAAGAGCTCGGGGTCGACCGTCAGGCACGCGGCTTTGTCACGCCAATCCATACTGTGTTGCTCCTATGACAGCGGGGGAGGAAGTTCGGGTGGGTTCCGCAGGGCCGAATCGAGTCCGTTACCCTGAGTGTTGTGCGAGATCTGTCTCGCCCCACGCCGCTGTGGGATCACACAAAGGTCTATCGTTCCACAACGGTTGAGCCTGATCAAGGGTTTCCCGGCTCTCATACGCGATCGTGTCCGAGTCGAGACGCGCGCGATGGTGCGGATCCGACCGTCAGGAACATTCAGGAGGATGCATGCGCCCGCAGCCGTTCGCCGTCGCCGCGGGGGTGCTGGTGTGTCTCGAAGCGGTCGCTCTGCTCGCTCTCGCAGGGTGGCAGATCAGTGCGCTGATCGGTGGTGACGCGGACTCGCTGACGAGCTCGATCGCGCTTCTCGTGCTCATCGTGCTGGGCGCCGTCGCGGTCGCGGCGTTCGGGGTCGCGACGTGGGTCGATCGATCGTGGGGGCGCTCCGGTGCGATCGTCACCCAGCTCCTCGTCGTCGCCGTCGCGCTCGGCGCGGCCACGGGCACGTTCGCGCATCCGATCGTCGGCGTCGAGATCGGCATCCCGGCTGCGATCGTGTTCGTGGTCGTCGTGCTCGCCGCCCGCGAGTCGGCGCGGCGCCGGCGTGAGCTCGATGTCGCATCCGACGAGTCGCCGCGCCGCTGACGCCTGACCTCGCGTGCCGTCGGCGCGGCGCGGCGCGGTGCGGGCGTCACGGCGCAGCGCGCCGGCGTCGCTCTGCGCCGCGAGAGGCGTGCGGTTCCGCGGCGCTCAGGCCGCGAGGCCGAGGAGCCCCCGCAGGCGCGCGACGTGTCCGGTCGCCTTGACGTTGTAGAGCGCGTGGGTCAGGTGCCCGTCGGGACCGACGACGAACGTCGAGCGCAGCACGCCCTCGACGACCTTGCCGTAGTTCATCTTCTCGCCCCAGGCCCCGTACGCGTCGTGGACGGCGTGGTCGGGGTCGCTCAGCAGTGGGAAGGTCAGCCCGTCGCGCTCGGCGAACTCGGCGAGCTTCGCAACGCTGTCCCGTGATACGCCGAGCACCTCGATGCCCGCGCCCTGCAGAGACGACAGGCTGTCGCGGAAGTCGCAGGCCTGCGTCGTGCAGCCGGGCGTCATGGCGGCAGGGTAGAAGTACACGACGACGGTGCGTCCACGGAAATCGCTCAGCGAGACGGGCCGGTCGTTCTGGTCCTGGAGCGTGAAATCGGGTGCGGCGTCGCCGGGCTGAAGCTGCGTCATGCCCCCAGCCTACGGGCGCCGGATGCCGCGCGGCGCCGGGGTGCGGCATCCGGTGTCGTCGTACCGTCAGCGGTCGGAGAAGGTCTCGAGCAGGCGCTGGAGGGAGTCCAGGCGGGCCGCTCCGGACTCGCCGAGGCGCCCGTCGGCGACGGCCTCGATGATGGCGCAGTCGGGTGCATCGGGAAGGTGGGTGCAGCCGCGCGGGCAGTCCGCCGCGATCTCGGCGAGATCGGTGAACGCCTGCAGGATGTGGGCCGGATCCACGTGGCCGAGGCCGAAGGAACGCACTCCCGGGGTGTCGATGACCCAGCCGCGGCCGTCGTCGCCGGCGTAGCGGAGCGAGACGGTCGAGCTCGAGGTGTGTCGTCCGCGGCCCGTGACGTCGTTCACGTGACCCGTCGCGCGCTGCGCCGACGGCACGAGGGCGTTCACGAGCGTGGATTTGCCCACGCCGGAGTGCCCCACGAACACCGTGCTGGAACCGACGAGTTCGCGTCCGATGGCGGCGACGGGCAGATCGTCGCGGGCACTCGTGAACACCGTGAGGTCGAGCCCCTCGAAATGGGCGAGGAAGTCCGTCGGGTCGGACAGGTCGGTCTTCGTGACCACGAGCAGCGGACGGATGCCCGCGTCGAGGGCTGCGACCAGATACCGGTCGACCAGACGCGGGCGCGGCTCGGGATCAGCGGCGGCGACAACGACGACCATCTGGTCGGCGTTGGCGACGATCACCCGCTCGACCTGATCGGTGTCGTCGGCGCTGCGGCGCAGGAGCGTCGTGCGCGGTTCGATGCCGACGATGCGCGACAGGGTGCCCTCGTCACCGCTCACATCTCCGACGACGCGGGCCCGGTCGCCCGTCACGATCGGCTGCGAGCGCAATTCGCGCGCACGGGCGGCGAGGGCCTCGTGCTCGGTCGGCTCGTCCTCATCGATCAGCACGGTGTAGCGCCCACGGTCCACACCCAGCACGCGGGCGATCACCGCATCCGCGTGCGCGGGGCGTCGCTTCGTGCGCGGCCGGTTGCCCTTGGGGTTCGGCCGCACCCGCACGTCGCTCTCGTCGAAGGCGGGCTCGTCATCGTCGTCGATGTCGTCGAGCCAGCTCACGGGCGCTCCGTCGTGAGCATGTCCGCCCACAGGTCGACGAACTGGGGGAGGGTCTTGGCCGTGGCTCCGATGTCGTCGACCTCGACACCGTCGACGACGAGGCCCAGCAGTGCGCCGGTCGTCGCGAGGCGGTGGTCGTGGAACGCCCGCCAGAGTCCGCCGTGCGCGGCGCCGGGGTGCACCTCGATGCCGTCGGGACGCTCGTAGGCCGTCACCCCGATCGCGGCGAGGTTCGCCACGAGCGCGGCGAGACGGTCGGTCTCGTGCCCGCGCAGGTGTCCGATCCCGCGGAACCGCGACGGCGACGAGGCGAGCGCCGCGATGCCGACGAGCGTGGGGGCGAGCTCGCCCACCGCGCTCAGATCGAGGTCGGCGCCGTCGATCGTGCCGGTTCCCGTGACGGTCAGGGCGTCACCCGCGATCGTGGCGGTGGCGCCGAACGCCGCCAGAAGCTCGGGCAGCAGGTGCCCGGGCTGAGTGGATGCCTCCGGCCACCCCGTGACCGTCACCTCGCCGCCGGTCACGACCGCGGCCGCGAGGAAGGGGGCCGCGTTCGAGAGATCGGGTTCGATCGCGACATCCATCGCCCTGATCGGCCCGGGAGCGACGACCCACTCGCCCTCTCGCGGGGAGGAGGTCTCGACGCCGCGGTGACGCAGCGACGCGAGCGTCATCTCGATGTGGGGGAGGCTCGGCACACGCTCGCCCCGGTGCACGAGGTGCAGGCCCTCATCGAATCGGGCGGCCGACAGCAGCAGACCCGAGACGAACTGGCTCGACGCGCTCGCATCGATCTCGAGCCGGCCGCCTCGCACCGAGCCGATGCCGTGCACCGTGAAGGGAAGGGCCCCTGTTCCGCCGTCGTCGACGGTGAGGCCGAGAGAGCGCAGCGCCTCGATCAGGGGACCCATGGGGCGGTGCAGTGCGCTGTGATGCGCCGTGAGGTGCACGGCACCCTCTGCGAGGCCGGCCACGGGTGCGATGAAGCGCATGACGGTGCCGGCCTGACCGCAATCGATCGAACCGCCGTGGAGCCGGGCGGGGGTGATGCGCAGATCGTCGCCGAACCGGCCCGAGCCGGGCACGCTGGCGACTCCGACGCCGAGCGCCGCGATCGCATCGATCATGCGCGCGGAGTCGTCGGACGGGAGCGGCGCCGTGACGAGCGCGGGGCCGTCAGCGAGCGCCGCCAGCACGAGCTCGCGGTTCGTGAGCGATTTGGAACCCGGCACGCTCACGGCCGCCGTCACCGGCCGACCGGCCGCGGGCGCAGGCCACGGCGGTGACGCTGGGGAATAGCTGGGCGCGCTCATCGGTTTCTAGCCTACTGAACGCCTCGCATCGGTCCCGGGGCGCAAGGAGGATGCATGCTCGCGATGCTCGAGCGCACGACGGGTGCGCCGGAAGCCGCCGACGTAGACTTTGCGCTGATGACCGAGCAGGCGACGACCACCGAGGAAGCGCGCACCCAATTCGAGGAGCAGGCGCTGCCGTTCATGGACCAGCTGTACGCGGCGGCGATGCGGATGACGCGCAACCCTGCGGACGCGGCCGATCTCGTGCAGGAGACCTTCGTGAAGGCGTTCGCCTCGTGGGCGACATTCACGCAGGGAACCAACCTCAAAGCGTGGCTCTACCGCATCCTGACCAACAGCTACATCAACACGTACCGGAAGAAGCAGCGCGAGCCCTATCAGGGCACGATCGACGAACTCGAGGACTGGCAGCTCGGCGGCGCGGAGTCGACGACCGCGACGAGCTCGCGCTCGGCGGAGGCCGAGGCCATCGACCGGATGCCGGCATCCGTCGTCAAAGAGGCGCTGCAGTCGATCCCGGAGGACTTCCGCCTGGCCGTGTATCTGGCCGATGTGGAGGGGTTCGCGTATCAGGAGATCGCGGACATCATGAAGACGCCGATCGGCACGGTCATGAGCCGCCTGCATCGTGGCAGGCGCATGCTGCGCGACCTGTTGGCCGACTATGCACAGGAGCGGGGCATCGGCTCCGCGGCACCGGGAGTGGGGAAATGAGCGATTGCGGCTGCGACAAAGCGCGGCGTGACCTGGAGGAGTACCTCCGCAACGAGGTGTGCAGCACCGAGCACGCCGACATCCGGCAGCACCTCGAGAGCTGCCCTGCCTGCTCCGACGAGGCGCTGGTGGCCCGCACCCTGACGGACGTCGTCGCCCGCGCATGCCGCGAGTCGGCCCCGGAGGAGTTGCGTGACCTCGTGCTGACGCAGCTGCGCGCGGCCCAGGCGACACACCACTGACAAACGACGAAGCCCGCGGATGCCGCACCTCAGGGTGCGTCCGCGGGCTTCGTCGTTCGTGACGGCCTTCTCAGAGAGTCAGGGCCTTCTCGATGAGCTTGGCCTGCTCGACCGCGTGCACCTTGGCGGATCCGGCAGCGGGGGACGCCGCGGCGGCACGGGTGACAGAGCGGATCGTGCGTCCGTGCAGGTGCTTCACGACCTCCAGGGCGATGAACGGCCAGGCGCCCTGGTTCTCCGGCTCCTCCTGCACCCACACCAGCCGGGCGTTCGGGTAGCTGTCGATGATCGCGTTGAGCTCGGACACCGGCGTCGGGTAGAACTGCTCGACGCGCACCAGGGCGATCTCCGGGTTCGGGTTCTTCTCGAGCTCCGACCGCAGATCCCAGTGCACCTTGCCGGAGTGCAGCAGCACACGCTTCACGACGGACTTGTCGATCGCGCGGTCATCGTCGAGCACCGGCTCGAACCGACCCGAGGTGAAGTCCGCCACCGGGCTCACCGCGTCGCGCAGACGCAGCATCGCCTTCGGGGTGAACACGACGAGGGGGCGACGCGGACGGGCGTAGGCCTGTCGACGCAACAGATGGAAGTACGACGCAGGCGTCGAGGGGCGGGCGACCGTCATGTTGTCCTGTGCGCACAGCTGCAGGAAGCGTTCGATGCGTGCCGACGAGTGGTCGGGACCGGCGCCCTCGTAACCGTGGGGGAGCAGCAGCACGACGCTCGACTGCTGGCCCCACTTCTGGTCGGCCGCCGAGAGGTACTCGTCGATGACCGACTGCGCTCCGTTCGCGAAATCGCCGAACTGGGCCTCCCAGAGCACGAGCGCGTCGGGGCGTTCGACCGAGTAGCCGTACTCGAAGCCCATCGCCGCGTACTCGCTGAGCAGCGAGTCGTAGATCCAGAGACGTCCCTGGTTCTCCGACAGGTTGGCGAGGGGGTACCACTCCTGGCCGTTGCTGCGGTCGTGGAACATCGCGTGGCGCTGCACGAACGTGCCGCGGCGCGAGTCCTGGCCGGCGAGGCGCACCGGGGTGCCCTCCATGAGAACCGAGCCGAAGGCGAGGAGCTCGCCGAAGGCCCAGTCGATGCCGCCGTTGCGGCTCATGTCGGCGCGCTTGTCGAGAAGCTGCTGGAGCTTGGCGTGCACGGTGAAGCCGTCGGGCTTGTTCACGAACGCGTTGCCGATGGCCTGGACGACGTCGACCGAGACCCCCGTGGTGTCGGGCTCGCCGACGGCCGGCTCGACGAGCGCGGTGGTCGACACGATGCCCTGTGCGCCCGTCTGGGCGGCGTGCGTCTCGGCGAAGGCGATCTCCAGGCGGTCCTGGAAGTCGCGCTTGGCCTGCTCGTACTCGTCCTCGGTGATGTCGCCGCGGCCGACGAGTGCCTCCGTGTAGAGGCGACGAACCGAGCGCTTCGCCTCGATGAGGTTCGTCATGAGGGGCTGGGTCATCGAGGGGTCGTCGCCCTCGTTGTGGCCGCGTCGGCGGTAGCAGACGATGTCGATGACGATGTCGCGGTGGAACGTCTGGCGGTACTCCACGGCCAGCTCGGCCACGCGCACGACGGCCTCGGGGTCGTCGCCGTTCACGTGGAGGATCGGGGCCTGGATGGTCTTGGCGACGTCGGTCGCGTACACCGAGGTGCGTCCGTCGACGGGGAGCGTGGTGAAGCCGACCTGGTTGTTGACGACCACGTGGACCGTGCCGCCCGTGCGGTACCCGCGCAGTTGCGACATCTGCAGCGTCTCGACGACGACGCCCTGGCCCGCGAAGGCCGCGTCGCCGTGCACGAGGATCGGGAGCCACGCGAACGAGCCGATGGGTCCGCGGTCCTGCTTGGCGCGCACGATGCCCTCGAGCACGCCGTCGACGGTCTCGAGGTGCGAGGGGTTCGCGGCCAGATAGACGGGGAGCTCGTGGCCCTCGTCGGAGACGAAGGTGCCCTCCGTGCCGAGGTGGTACTTGACGTCGCCCGAGCCGAGCTTGTTGCCGGGGAGCGACGTGCCCTCGAACTCGCGGAACACCTGGCCATAGGTCTTGCCGGCGATGTTGGTCAGCACGTTGAGTCGGCCGCGGTGGGCCATGCCGATCGCGGCGCCCTCGAGGCCGGCGGCGGCCGCACCGTGCAGCACCCGGTCGAGCAGCGGGATCAGCGACTCGCCGCCCTCGAGGCTGAAGCGCTTCTGGCCGACGTACTTGGTCTGCAGGAAGGTCTCGAAGGCTTCGGCCTCGTTGAGCTTCGAGAGGATGCGCAGCTGCTCGTCGTGGCCGGGCTTCTGGTACTTGACCTCGCAGTTGTCCTGGAACCACTTGCGCTGGGCCGGGTCCTGGATGTGCATGTACTCGATGCCGATGGTGCGGCAGTACGAGTCGCGGAGGACCCCGAGGATGTCCCGGAGCTTGAGCGTGCGCTTCCCGCCGAAGCCGCCGGTCACGAACTCGCGGTCGAGATCCCAGAAGGAGAGCCCGTGCGATTCGATCTCGAGGTCGGGATGCGTGCGCTGCACGTACTCCAGCGGGTCGATGTCGGCCATGAGGTGTCCGCGCACGCGGAACGCGTTGATGAGCTCCTGCACGCGGGCCGTCTTGTCGACGCGCTCGGACAGGTCGACGTTGATGTCGGCGTTCCAGTGGATCGGGCTGTAGGGGATGCGCAGTGCCGCGAAGATGCTCTCGTAGAACCCGCGCTGCCCGATGAGCAGCTCGTGCACCTTCTTGAGGAACTCGCCGGACCCGGCGCCCTGGATGACGCGGTGGTCGTAGGTGCTGGTGAGCGTGATCGTCTTGCCGATCGCCAGCTCAGAGAGCGTCTTCTCGCTCGCGCCCTGGAACTCCGCCGGGTACTCGAGGGCGCCGGCGCCGATGATCGCACCCTGGCCCTTCATCAGGCGCGGCACCGAGTGCACGGTGCCGATGCCGCCCGGGTTGGTGAGCGAGATCGTGGTTCCCTGGAAGTCGGCGGCGGTCAGCTTGTTGTCGCGCGCGCGCTTGACCAGGTCCTCATAGGCGACGAGGTACTCGTTGAAGCTCAGGGTGTCGGCGCGCTTGATGCTCGGCACCATGAGCGCTCGCGTGCCGTCGGGCTTGGGCAGGTCGATCGCGATGCCGAGGCCGATGTGCGCGGGAGCGACGACGGCGGGCTTGCCGTCGACCTCGGCGTAGAAGACGTTCTGGCTCGGGAACTCCTTGAGCGCCTGGATCAGGGCCCAGCCGATCACATGGGTGAAGCTCACCTTGCCGCCGCGGGTGCGGGCCATGTGGTTGTTGATGACGATGCGGTTGTCGATCATCAGCTTGGCCGGGACGGTGCGCACGCTCGTCGCGGTCGGAACGGACAGCGAGTCGTCCATGTTCGACGCGAGGGTCTTCGTCATGCCCTTGAGGACGGTGACCTTGTCCTCCTCGGCCGACTCGGTCGGAGCCTGCGTCTTCACGTCGGGCGCCTGAGCCGGGATCGGCTGCGGCGCCGCCGGCTTCGTCGTCGTTCGCGCGACGGGCGCGGCTCCCACGACCGGGATCGGCGCGGTGACGGGCTTCGGCTCGGCCGGCGCTGCGGCGGCCGGTGGGGCCGCGGGCGCGGCGGGGGCCGCGGCATCCGTCGACGTCGTCAACGTCGAATGGTAGGTCTCGAGGACGGGCCACCACGCCTTGTCCACGGAGTTCTTGTCGATCTTGAACTGCTCGTAGAGCTCTTCGACGAGCCACTCGTTGGCCCCGAACTCTCCGTCGTTCGACAGCCCGACGCCGGTCACCTGGCTCGACACGTTCGATCGCCCGCTTTCGTGAGATTGCGAATTTTCCGCGGGCCATCGTGGCCTGCGCGCACGGGTGTCAAGCGTAGCCCAGTCCGGAGCCGCCTGCCCCGGGATCGCGCGGCTGGAGCGGAAGAATCTCTGGTCATTTCCTATGAGGAAGACTCGGCCGATCCTGTCGCGGCGCTCAGTACCGTTGGGGGTATGGAGTTCTCGGGTGAGCGTCCCCTCGTCGATCTGACCTATTCGGATGTGTTCCTCGTGCCGCGCCGGTCGGCGATCACGAGCCGTCTCGACGTCGATCTGTCGCCGCACGACGGCACATCGGCGACCATCCCCCTGGTCGCCTCGAACATGAACTCGGTGACCGGTCCGCGCCTCGCCGCCACCCTCGCGCGCCGCGGGGGTCTGGGTGTGCTGCCGCAGGACCTCGCCCTGCAGCGGGTCGACGATGCGATCCGCTGGGTGAAGGCACAGCCGGTGCTGTGGGATAGTCCGCGCATCCTGCCGCCGTCGGCGACCGTGGCCGACGCCCTTCGGGAGCTCCCCGCCGTCGCCGGCCACGGCATCGTGGTGGCGGATGCCGCGGGCCCCGCGCCGACCATCGACGAGATCGCGGGCGTGGTGCCGGCCACGCGGCTCGCGACGGCGCTGCCCGACGCGCAGCTGGGCGACCTCGCCCGCGGCCGGCCCGTCGCGATCGACGCCGACGACGTGACCGATGCCCGCCACGCGTTCGACCTGGCCGCCGAGCTCGACGCCGAGACGATCTGCGTGCTGCACCACGGCGTGCTCGTCGGCACCGTCACCGCGCGCAGCGCCCTGCGCGGAACGCTCTACCGGCCTGCGCTCGATGCTGACGGTCGCCTCGTCGTGGCCGCCGCGGTCGGCATCAACGGCGACGTCGCCGCGAAGGCGTGCGCGCTCGCCGAGGCGGGCGTGGACGTGCTCGTGCTCGACACTGCGCACGGGCACCAGGAGGGGATGCTCCGCGCTCTTCAGACCGTGTCGGGCCTGGGCCTCGGCCTGCCGATCGTCGCCGGCAACATCGTGAGCGCCGACGGGGTGCGCGACCTCGTCGGGGCGGGCGCCACGATCCTGAAGGTCGGCGTGGGCCCGGGCGCGATGTGCACCACCCGCATGATGACCGCCGTCGGACGCCCGCAGTTCTCCGCCGTGCTCGAGACAGCCGAGGCGGCCCGCGCCCACGGCGCCCACGTCTGGGCCGACGGTGGCGTGCGCTACCCGCGCGACGTCGCGCTGGCGCTGGCGGCGGGCGCGGCATCCGTCATGATCGGCTCGTGGTTCGCGGGCACGCTCGAAGCCCCCGGCACCGTCGAGACCGACGCTGCCGGTCGCGTCTACAAGGAGTCGTGGGGGATGGCATCGACGAAGGCCGTGCAGGAGCGCTTCGGTCGCCTCGATGCCTACGAGCGCGCCCGCAAGGAGCTGTTCGCCGAGGGCATCTCGTCATCGCGCATCTACATCGACCCGCTGCGCCCGGGCGTCGAGGATCTCGTCGACATGATCACCGCGGGCGTGCGGTCCTCGTTCACCTACGCCGGCGCCGGCTCGGTGCCGCTGTTCCACGAGCGCGCGCTCGTCGGCCTGCAGTCGGCCGCCGGGTACGAGGAGGGCAAGGCGCTGCCGGTCAGCTGGTGAGAGAGCGGATGCCGCGGCATCCGCCCCACCCCGGAAACTGGCAATCCGCCGGGCTCGCCGTCCCAGGCCGCCCATAGACTTCAACCACTATGGACGACCCCCCGAGTTGCAGACGATCGCCCCACCGACCCGCCTCCCACCGCTCTGACGCGCGAGGAGGTGATGCGTGATGGATTACGTCATGTTGGGCGTGGGGCTCCTGCTGACAGTCGGGACCGGCCTGTTCGTCGCGAGCGAGTTCGCGCTGGTCAACCTCGACCGCGCCGACCTCGAGGCGCGACAGGCCGCCGGTGAGTCCCGGCTCGCGCTCACGATCAGCGCGCTGAAGATCACGTCGACGCACCTGTCGAGTGCGCAGCTCGGCATCACGCTGACGACGTTGCTGACCGGTTACACGATGGAGCCGGCGATCTCGAACCTGCTGCGGCCGGTGCTCTCCGGCGGGGGACTCCCCGACGGGGTGGTCACCGCGACCGCGGCGACCATCGCGATCGTGTTCGCGACCGTGATGTCGATGATCCTGGGCGAGCTCGTGCCGAAGAACTTCGCGCTCGCCGTGCCGCGTCAGACGGCCAAGCTCGTCATCCCGTTCCAGACGCTGTTCACCACCGTGTTCCGGCCCGCGATCGCCCTCCTCAACGGCAGCGCGAACAAGGTGCTGCGCGCCATGGGGATCGAGCCGAAGGAGGAGCTCTCGGGCGCGCGCACGGCGGAGGAGCTCTCGAGCCTCTTGCGGCGCTCGGCGAGCGCGGGTGTGCTGGAGGCCGACACGGCGACGCTCCTGAACCGCACCCTGACTTTCGCGCGCCTGTCGGCGGGAGACGTAATGACCCCCCGCCCGCGGGTGCACGCGCTCGCCGTCGACGCGACGGCGGACGACGTCGTCGCACTCGCCCGCGCGACCGGACACTCTCGCTTCCCGGTCTTTCAGGAGTCGGTCGACGACATCACCGGCATCGTGCATCTGAAGGCCGCGGTCTCGGTTCCGCGCGAGCGTCGGCGGGACGTGCCGGTCGCGGCGCTCGCGACCGAGCCGCTGCGGGTGCCTGAGACGGTGCACCTCGATCAGCTGATCTCCGATTTGCGCGCCCGGGGCTACCAGATGGCCGTCGTCGTCGACGAGTACGGCGGCACCGCCGGGGTCGTCACCCTCGAGGACCTCGTGGAGGAGATCGTCGGCGAGGTGCTCGACGAGCATGATCGCCGCCGCGCCGACATCGTGCACGTGCGCGACTCGGTCTCGTTCGCCGGGTCGCTGCGTCCCGACGAGCTGCGCGAGCGCACCGGTGTGGTCGTGCCCGAGAGCGACGTCTACGACACGGTCGCCGGCTTCGTGATGGCCGGTCTCGAGCGCATCCCGGTCGTGGGCGACACGGTGGCGGTCGACGGCGGGAGTCTCGCGGTGACCCGCATGGACGGGCGACGCGTCGACCGACTCTCCTTCACCCCGGATGCCGCACCCGATGCCGTCGACGAGTCGGCCGCCGTGGAAGGGGGTGCCCGATGAGCGATTGGGCGGGACTTGCCTGGCTCGTCGTGCTGCTGCTCGGCAATGCGTTCTTCGTCGGCGCTGAGTTCGCCGTCATCTCTGCGCGCCGCTCCCAGATCGAACCTCTCGCGGAGCGCGGCTCGCGCTCCGCGAAGACCGCGCTGTGGGCGATGGAGCATGCGACCCTCATGCTCGCGACCAGTCAGCTCGGCATCACGATCTGCTCGCTGCTCATCCTGAACGTGTCGGAGCCCGCGATCCACCACCTCCTGGCGGTGCCGCTCGGCCTGACGGGTCTCGAGGAATCGGCCGTCGACGTGATCGCGTTCATCGTCGCTCTGCTGGTGGTCTCGTACCTGCACGTCGTGTTCGGTGAGATGGTGCCGAAGAACCTCGCGTTCTCGGTGCCGGACCGCGCCGTGCTGATGCTCGCGACGCCGCTCGTGTGGGTGTCGCGCATCTTCCATCCGGTGATCGCCACCCTCAACTGGATCGCGAACCACATCGTGCGCCTGTTCCGCGTCGAGCCCAAGGACGAGGCCGCCTCGACGTTCACGCTCGACGAGGTCGCCACGATCGTCGACCAGTCGCGCCGAGAAGGCGTGCTGGAGGACTCGGCCGGCACGGTGGCAGCCGCAGTGGAGTTCACCGACAAGACCGCGGGCGAGGTGGCGGTGCCGCTCGGTGAGCTCGTGACGTTGCCGACCTCGGTCACCCCGGCCGAGATCGAGAAGGCCGTCGCGACCCACGGCTTCTCGCGGTACGTGATCGTGGACGACACCGGCGAGCCCACCGGGTACGTGCACCTCAAGGACGTGCTGCGGGTCGCGGGTGAGGGGGAGGACGACGAGAAGGTCGCGCGCCCGATCCCGGCCAAGCGCATCCACCGCATGGTGTCGCTGCGTGAGAAGACCGACCTCGAGGACGCCCTCGCTGCGATGCGGCGAAACGGACGCCACCTGGCTCTCGTGCGCGATGCGCACGCGGAGATCACCTCGGTGCTGTTCCTCGAGGACATCATCGAGGAGCTCGTCGGTGAGGTGGAGGACGCCACCCGTCGCGCGCGCTGAGGATGACGACCACTGAGGGGGCGGGCCGCAGGCCCGCCCCCTCAGTGCGTGCGGCGCCGGGCGCGTTCGTACTGCGGCGGCCACGGGACATCCGCCCCGATCTCGGTCGCCGCGCGCAGGCCGAAGTGCGGGTCGCGCAGCCACTCGCGGGCGGCGAGGATCGCGTCGGCGTCGCCGGCGGTGAGGATGCTCTCGGCCTGCGGCCCGTCCGTGATGAGTCCGACCGCCGCCGCGGGGAGCCCTGCGTCGCGCAGCGCCCGGGCGAGCGGCACCTGATACCCGGGACCGACCGGGATCTGCTGGTGGGCCACGAGCCCGCCGGAGGACACGTCGAACAGATCCGCGCCGCGCTCGGCACTCCAGCGCGCCACCTCGACGACCTCGGCGACCTCGAGCCCGCCCGGTGCCCAGTCGGTGCCCGAGAAGCGCACGAAGACGACGGTGTCGGGGGCGGCGCGGCGCACCGTCTCGACCACCCGCAGCACGAGGCGGGCACGGTTCTCGAGCGAGCCGCCGTAGGCGTCGGTGCGGGTGTTCGCGAGCGGGGAGAGGAACTCGTGCAGCAGGTAGCCGTGCGCGGCGTGGATCTCGAGCACGTCGAATCCGATCGCGACGGCCCGGACGGCCGCCGCCGCGAAGTCGTCGACGATGCCGTCGATCGCCGCGATCGTCAGCTCGCGCGGATCGACGAGCCCCTCGAACGCGATCGACGAGGGGGCGACCGGCTCCCAGCCGCCGTCGGCAGGCGGCACGGTGCCGCGCTGCGGGGCGAACGGCGGCCAGGTCGACGCCTTCCGGCCGGCATGGGCGAGCTGCACCCCGACCGCCGCGCCGCGGGCGTGCACGGCGGCCACGATCGGTGCCCAGGCCTGCGCCTGCGCGTCGTTCCAGAGGCCGACATCGGCGGGGGAGATGCGCCCGTCGGGCGACACGGCGGTCGCTTCGGCGAGCACGAGGCCCGCGCCGCCGCTCGCGAACTGCGCCAGGTGCACGTGGTGCCAGTCGTTCGGGAGCCCGTCGACCGCCGAGTACTGGCACATGGGCGCCACCCACAGTCGGTTGCGCAGCGTGGTACCCCGCAGGGTCAGCGGTGCGAACAGTGTGCTCATCGAGTCCTCCTCCGGGCGGGCGACCGCCGGTGATCGAGCCGCGCGGCTAAGGTGACGCCATGAGCGCTTCGGCTGTCGTCGACGTCGCCGCGGTGGCGCGGGTCCTTCGGGGGCCAACCGACGCCGATGACAAGTATTCCCGCGGTGTCGTGGGATTGCGTACGGGTTCGCTCGTGTATCCGGGCGCCGCGGTGCTGGGCGTCGAGGGCGCCTGGCGGGCGGGAATCGGAATGGTCCGTTACACCGGTCCGGCGCGTGAGCTCGTTCTCGCTGCGCGACCCGAGACGGTGACCGCGGATGGGCGCGTCCACACGTGGGTGGTGGGATCGGGCACGGATGCCGCATCCCGGCCGTTCGCCGAGACCGAGACGCTCACTCGCCTGCTCGCGGGCAGTGTGCCGGTCGTCGTCGATGCCGGGGCGCTCGAGCTCGCGCCCGCCGCGCACGCACCGGTGATCGTGACGCCGCACGCCCGGGAGTTCGCGCGGCTGCGGGCGCAGCTGGGTCTCGATCACACGGACATCGAGGGCGATGACGGCCGGGCGGCAGCGGCATCCGAGACCGCGCGGGCGCTCGGCGCCGTGGTGCTGCTCAAGGGCGCGCGCACCGTCCTGGCGGCGCCCGACGGGCGCGTGCGAGTCGTCGCGGCGGGCACGCCGTGGCTCGCGACGGCGGGCACCGGGGACGTACTCGCCGGCGCGATCGGGGCGGTGGCGGCATCCGTCATGGCAGGCCGCGTCGCGGGAGACACCGCCGTCGATCTCCTCGATGCGGCGGCCGCGGGCGCCTGGCTCCACGCGCGCGCCGGCGAGCTCGCGGCATCCCGGGCGGGCAACGGTCGACCGGGCCCCATCACCGCGCTCGACGTCGCGCGCGCCCTGCCCGAGGCCGTGGGGGAGGCGCTCGCGCGGGGGATTGCCGTTCGGTAACGGTTCCCGCGGGGCGTCGTCCTCTACAGGGAGCGGCACGGTTGCCCCTCGTACACTGGTCCGCGATGTCGAAACGTTCGGTGCTCTGGATCGCATTCGTGGTCGTGCACCTCGGTGTCGCCATTCTGGGATTCACCTATCCGAATCAGCCCATGGGCGACGTGTACAACGTCTACGAACCGTGGTCGGGCGCGTTCTTCCACGACGGACTCTTCCCCGTGCGGGACGCGTACTCCGGGATCGTGCACGATTCGTACTTCGGCTACGTCGGCATCGACACCGGCTGGGTCTACCCACAGCTGGCGATCTTGCCCATGCTCGCCTCCTGGCTGTTCGCCTGGGCCGGCGGGTACACGATCGGCTGGGCCGTCGTGGTCACACTGCTGGATGCCGCCGCTTTCGCGGTGCTCATCGGCCGCGGCCGATCGAACGGGCGCAACGCGGGAGCCTGGTTCTGGCTCGCGTTCATCGCGCTGCTCGGTCCGGTCTACGTCTACCGTCTCGAGGCGGTCACCGTGGCGCTGTCGGTCGCGGGCATCCTGTGGCTGGCGCGCCGACCGTGGCTCGGATCCGCACTGCTGGCGGTCGCGACCTGGATCAAGGTGTGGCCGGCCGCGCTGGTCGGCGCGGCGCTCATCGCGCTGCACCGACGATGGGTCGTGGCTGCATCTGCGGCGATCGTCACTGTGCTCGTCGTCGTGCTGGTCGCGGCGGCCGGAGGCGGGCAGTACGTGTTCGGGTTCGTGGGGGACCAGACCACGCGTTCGCTGCAGATCGAGTCGCCGGTGAGCTCGATCTACCTGTGGATGTACTACGTGGGCGTGCCGACATCCGGCATCGGGTGGGATCCCAACCTGCTGACCTTCTATGTGACCGGCCCCGGTGTCGACCCGGTCATCAGCGTGATGACGCCGCTCCTCGGAGTGGGTGTTCTCGCAGTCGCCGGCGTGGGTGCGTGGAAGAAGTACCGCGGCGCGACCTTCGGCGGGCTGCTCCCGTCGCTGTCCCTCGGCCTCGTGCTCGCGTTCATCGTGCTGAACAAGGTCGGCTCGCCGCAGTACATCGCCTGGATCGTGCCGCCACTCGTATACGGCCTGGTGCTCGATCGCGGGCGCTGGTGGAAGCCGGCGACCCTCGCGCTCCTCATCGCCCTGGCGACCCAGATCGTGTATCCGCTGGTGTACTTCAACATCCTCATCGTGGACCTCGGGCCGCTGCTGGTGCTGACCATCCGCAACATCCTTCTCGTGGTGCTGTTCGTCTGGACGATCGTGCTGCTGGTCCGCGTGCCGGTGCACCCCCAGATCGCTGCCCGCCGCGACCATCGGGTGCCGCCCGCGCCCGTCACCGCCGACTGATCTTCCGGAGGTCACCATGCTCGTCGCGTTCTCCGTCGCTCCCAGCGGCACGGGTCGTGAAGACGGCTCGGTGCACGATGCGGTGGCGGCCGCTGTGCGCATCGTGCGCGACTCGGGTCTGCCGCACCGCACGACGAGCATGTTCACCGAGATCGAGGGCGAGTGGGACGACGTCTTCGATGTCGTCCGGCGTGCGACGAAGGCGGTGCTGCCCTTCGGGTCCCGCGTCTCGCTCGTGCTGAAGGCCGATATCCGCCCGGGCTACACGGGTGAGCTCGATGCGAAGATCGAGCGCCTCGAACGGGCCATCGACGACTCTGGGGAGTAGACCCGAGGGCCTCGCGTGCACGCTCCGATCTGCGCGCGCGGACGTGCATGGCGTCGGGTGCGAGCGTGGGCGCCGAAACGATTCGACAGGCGTCGATCCCGGGCGTACCATTTTGTTGTGACCTCCCCTCAGATATCGAAGGGGGCGGCAACGGCGGCGCTTCTCTCCTTGGCCATCGGCAGCTTCGCGATCGGCATGGGCGAATTCGTCGTCATGGGCCTGTTGCCGAACGTCGCGCAGGACCTGCTGCCCCAGACGTGGGCCACCGCCCCCGGCGACGCGATCGCCCAGGCCGGCTGGCTCATCAGCCTGTACGCGCTCGGCGTCGTCATCGGCGCGCCCACCATCGCCGGGTTCGTCGCACGCTATCCGCGCCACCGCGTCATGCTCGTGCTGTCGATCGTGCTGGCCGTCGGCAACCTGCTCACCGTGCTCGCGCCGACCTTCGGGTGGGTCGCGGTCGCGCGCCTCGTGACGGGACTGCCGCACGGCGCCTACTTCGGCATCGGCGCCCTCGTCGCCGCCGACGTGATGGGTCCGGGCAAGCGGGCCAAGGGTGTCGCGTTCATCCTCACGGGTCTCACCGTCGCGAACGTGGTCGGCGTGCCGCTCGGCACGTTCCTCGGGCAGCAGATCGGATGGCGCGCCGCCTACGGCGTGGTCGCCGTGCTCTGGGCGGTCACGGCGATCATGATCGCCCTGTTCGTGCCGGCCCACCCCGGCGACCCGGGCCGCACCATGCGCGCGGAGCTGCGGGTGTTCCGTATCCCGCAGGTGTGGTTCACCCTCGCGCTCGGCGCGATCGGCTTCGGCGGGTTCTTCGCGCTCTACAGCTACGTCGCGCCGATGGTCACGGATGTCGCCCACGCGCCCGAGTGGGTCGTGCCGATCGTGCTCGTGCTCATGGGCGTCGGGATGACGATCGGAAACATCTTCGGCGGCTACCTCGCCGACATCAACCTACGGCGCACCCTCCTCGGCGGGCTGCTGTCGATCGCGCTGGTGCTGGTGATCCTCGCGCTCGTGTCCCACTGGATCGTCCCGCTCGCGGCCCTCGTGTTCGTCATGGGGCTGGTGTCGTCGTCGGTGAATCCGACCGCGCAGACCCGTCTCATGGATGTCGCGGAGGACAACCAGTCGATCGCGGCCGCCCTCAACCACTCGGCGTTCAACATCGGCAACAGCCTCGGCGCATTCCTCGGCGGCGTCGTGATCGCGTGGGGCTGGGGGTTCGTCGCGCCGGCGTGGGTCGGTGTCGGTCTTGCGCTGACCGGCTTCGGCATCGCGTGGCTCTCGTTCCGCGTCGAGGACAGGTCTCGTCGCCGCGCGGGCCTGGCGATCGCCGGTCCCGCGGACTGACGCCTGCTCCCGGACTGACCGGGACGGCTGCTTCGCGCGTGTCAGCCGGCGGGTGCGTCGAGCAGCCGCCGCAGGTGCCCGCCGACCTCGTCGGACTCGATGAGGAAGCCGTCGTGGCCGAAGTCGCTCGAGATGACGACCGCCCGGTCGCCGTCGAGCGTGCGCGGGATGCTGCGCGCGATGCGGTGCTGGCCGTCGACGGGGAAGAGTCGGTCGCTGTCGATGCCCAGCACGAGGGTCGTGGCGGTGATCCGTCGCAGCGCCTCCTCGACGCCGCCCCGGTCGCGGCCGACGTCGTGCGAGTTCATGGCCTCGACGAGCGTCACGTAGGCGTTCGCGTCGAAGCGGCGCGTGAACTTGTTGCCGTGGAAGTCGAGGTACGACTCCACGGCGAAGCGTCCGCCGTGGCCGAGGGGCGAGACATCCGACTGCCATGACCGCTGGAAGCGCAGGTTCAGCTCTTCGGGGCTGCGGTAGTTCAGCAGCGCCATGCGGCGCGCGAGCGCGAGCCCACGGTGCGGTCCCTCACCGGCGGCCGCGTCGTAGTAGTCGCCGCCCTCGAAACCGGGGTCGAGGCGGATGGCCGCGAGCTGGGCGGAGTTCAGAGCGACCTGGTCGGCGGTGACGATCGGGGGAGCGGCGAGGACGCCGAGTCGGGCGACCCGCTCGGGATGCGAGATCGCCCACTCGAGGGCGTGCATACCGCCCATGGATCCGCCGATCACCCCCGCGAACCGCTCGATGCCCAGCGCATCGACCAGCCGCAGCTGCGCCTCGACCTGATCGCGGATCGTGAGATACGGGAAACGCGCACCCCACTCGGCGCCACGTGGTCCGATGCTCGCTGCACCCGTCGATCCCTGGCAGCCGCCGAGCATGTTGGGGGCGATGACGAACCACCGGTCGGTGTCGATCGGAGCGCCGGGTCCGACGATGTCGCCCCACCAGCCGTCGGTCGGATGCCCCGGCCCGCCCTCGCCGCGCACGTGCGAGTCGCCCGTGAGGGCGTGCAGCACGAGCACGGCGTTGTCGCGGGCGGGGGAGAGCTCACCCCAGGTCTCGAAGGCGAGCCGGTAGGCGGGGAGGGTGGCCCCGCCCTCGGTCGTGAACGCGCCGAAGGCGGCGAACCGTCGGTCGCCGGCCGGATCGCCGTCACGCCACGCCCCGGTCGCCGGTGGGCGCCCGCCGAGGCGGCGGGCGTCGGCTTCCGAAACCGGCGCGCTCGGCACCGTGTCCTCGGAAGTCTGCCAGTCCATCGCTCCATTCTCCCCGCCCGTGGCGCTGCTCCGGGGACTGTTACGCGAACGGGGTGATCTCGTAGGTCGCGCCGTGCTGTCCGGCGAGGGCGATCGGGGTGCCGTTGCGTCGCTGCACGAATCGGTGGTGCGCTCGAAGGTCGGCGGGGAGCCGATCGTCGAGCGCCGGGAAGGTGCCGCGGCTCTCATTGGACAGCCAGGTCACCGGGCGGCCGAGCCGTCGACCGAGGTCTCCCACGAGCGCGACGAACGTGTCGCGTTTCGCGGCATCCGGGTACATCAACACCGCGCTGTGGAAGACCACGAGGTGCGCGTCCGCCGGTGCTGTCGCAGCGAGCGCCTCGAGGTCGTCGACGAGGTCGCCGCTGACGATCCGGGGCGGGGCGGATGCCGCGGCATCCGCTGCCTGACGAAGTCGTGCGATGCGCGCGTCGTGGTCGGGGCCCGGCCACACGAGAAGCTCGAGCCAGCGCAGCGCTTCGGGGTCGCGCACGTCGATGGGGGCGAGGTCGAGCCCGGCGCGCCAGGCCACATCGACCGGTCCGGTCGGCACCGCCGCGGCGTCGTCGGCGGTGCACCGGAGGTCGATGGCGGGGCCTGCGGCATCCGGCTCGTGCAGGAACTCGCCTGCGGGAGTCGTGTACGTCACCCGGCAGTGGTCGGGGAAGAGGCACAGTCCGCCCGCGGCGCCCACCTCGAGCAGGGCGACCGGCCCGGCGAGCCGTGACAGCGGCGGCAGCCATGTCGCCGCGCGGCCGGGTTCATTGGTCTGGGTGGAATGCGTCGCGGAGATCTCGGAAATGCGATCCCACGCGTCGAGCAGCTCATCTCGCACCTCGGCGTACGGGTGCAGTGGCACTCCGGCGCGACGCGCGGCGGCGAACAGCAGGTTCGCCTGCTGCTGGCGGCGCGGCAGTGCGGTGAGGCGTCGCAGCACCTCGGCATCCTCGGCGATCGCGCAGGCCCAGTCCTCGTACAACGGCGACGTGCCGTGCGCCCAATGCCGGCCGAAGTCGTCGTAGTAGGCGGCGAGCTCTCGCTCGTCGTCGGCGTCGCCCATGCGCACCCCCTCGATGTGACGGATGCCGCCAGCCTGCCTCACGATCGGTCGAGTGGCCAGTCGCAGGGCGGTGTCGGGCCCGCAACCGACGACGCCCCCGCCCGGAATCCGGACGGGGGCGTCGATCGCCTGAGGAGGGTCAGACCCGCGCGGCCTCAGCGACCGTGCGGGCGGCGCCGAGCGCCTGCTCGAGGTCGGCCTTGAGGTCGTCGATGTTCTCGATGCCGACCGAGAGGCGCACGAGGCCGGGGGTGACACCGGTCGTGAGCTGCTGCTCGGGGGTCAGCTGCGAGTGCGTGGTCGAGGCGGGGTGGATGACGAGCGAGCGCACGTCGCCGATGTTCGCGAGGTGGCTGAACAGGGTCAGCGCGTTCACGAACGCGCGGCCGGCCTCGACGCCGCCCTTGAGCTCGAACGAGAGCACCGCGCCGACGCCCTTCGGGGCGTAGCGGTTGGCGGCGGCGTACCAGGGCGAGGTGGGCAGGCCCGAGTAGTTCACGCTCGCGACGTCCTCGTGGTTCTCGAGCCACTCGGCGATCTCCTGCGCGTTCTGCACGTGACGCTCGATGCGCAGCGACAGGGTCTCGAGGCCCTGGATGAGCAGCCAGGCGCTCTGCGGTGCGATGGCGGCGCCGAGGTCGCGCAGCAGCTGCACGCGGGCCTTGATGACGTACGCGAGACCGTCGCCGACCGCCGCGGTGTAGCTGGCGCCGTGGTACGAGGGGTCGGGCTCGGTGAGACCGGGGAACTTGTCGACGTTCTGCGACCACGGGAAGGTGCCGCCGTCGACGATGATGCCGCCGATGGTGGTGCCGTGACCGCCGATGAACTTCGTCGCCGAGTGCACCACGATGTCGGCGCCGTGCTCGAACGGACGGATGAGGTACGGCGTCGCGATCGTGTTGTCGACGATCAGCGGCACGCGGTTCTCGTGCGCGATGTCGGCGACCGTGCGGATGTCGAGCACGTTGATCTTCGGGTTGCCGATCGTCTCGGCGAAGAAGAGCTTCGTGTTCGGGCGCACCGCGCGGCGCCACTCCTCGGGGTCGTCCTGGTTCTCGACGAAGGTCGTCTCGATGCCGAGCTTGGCGAGGGTGTACTTGAAGAGGTTGTAGGTGCCGCCGTAGATCGAGCTCGACGAGACGATGTGGTCTCCGGCCTGCGCGATGTTCAGCACGGCGAACGACTCCGCCGCCTGGCCGCTCGCGACGAGCAGCGAACCGGTGCCGCCCTCGAGCGCGGCGAGGCGCTGCTCGACGACATCCTGGGTGGGGTTCTGGATGCGGGTGTAGATGTTGCCGAACTCGGCCAGCGCGAAGAGGTTCGCGGCGTGGTCCGTGTTGTCGAACACGTAGGAGGTGGTCTGGTAGATCGGCGTGGCACGAGCCTTGGTGACAGGGTCGGGCTGCGCGCCGGTGTGAACCTGCTTGGTCTCGAAACGCCAGTTCTCGGAAGAGGTCATCGGTGCTCCTCTGGGGTGCGGGTGGTGAAATGGTCGGTGGCTTGCCACGACAGTAGGGGGCGTGCCGGGAGCCGACAAGGGCGCCGACTCGCCGCGTAACACGACGTTCAGCCCCGTCATAGCAACGATGGATGCCGCTCCCTCCGCCCGTGTCTGAGCACCCGCCCGCGCCCGCTAGCGTGGACGGTATGACCAAGCGTGCGGTAGTGACGGGGGCAAGTTCGGGGATCGGCGAGGCGACGGCGCGCAAGCTCCGTGCCGACGGGTGGGACGTGGTGGCTGTCGCCCGCCGCGCGGACCGTCTCGAGGCGCTCGCGGCCGAGACCGGCGTGGTCCCGTTCGCCGCCGACCTCACCGTCGCCGACGACATCGCCGCGCTCCGCGACTTCCTCGCCGCCTCCGGATCGGTCAACAGCGTGATCCAGGTCGCGGGTGGTGCTCGCGGCACCGATCACGTCGCCACCGGGGATGTCGACGACTGGCAGTGGATGTACGACGTCAACGTCCTGTCGACGCAGCGGGTCGTGGCATCCCTTCTGCCGCTGCTGCGCGAGGCCGCCAAGGCCGACGGTGTCGCAGACATCGTGATCGTGACCTCGACCGCGGCGCGCGTCGCCTACCAGGGCGGCGGCGGGTACAACGCGGCGAAGGCGGCGGAGTCGGCTCTCGCCCAGGCGCTGCGCCTCGAGCTCAACGGTGAGCCGCTGCGCGTCGTCGAGATCGCGCCGGGCATGGTGCAGACCGAGGAGTTCTCGCTCAACCGCCTCGGCGGAGACCAGGGCGCCGCCGACAAGGTGTACGAGGGTGTCGAGGCGCCGCTCGTCGCCGACGACATCGCCGACCTCATCGCGTACGCGGTCGAGGCACCCGGCCACGTGAACCTCGACCTCGTCATCGTGCGTCCGGTGGCTCAGTCGGCGCAGCACGTGCTCGCCCGCGGCCCGCTGCACGTGCGGGAGGGCTGAGCGCCTAGGCTGGTGCGGTGCGCCGCTCGGCGCGGGAAGGACGGCGTCGAGTGGGCGAGGCGAACGAGGAGCGCGAGCATCTGACCTGGGAGGGCTTCGGCGAGGCGTCGAGGTCGCTCTCGCGGGACATCCTCGCGGCCGGGTTCGTGCCCGAGGTCGTCGTGGCGATCGCCCGTGGCGGTCTGCTGCCGGCCGGCGCCATCGCGTACGGGCTGGGCATCAAGAACTGCGGCGCGATCAACGTCGAGTTCTACACCGGCATCGGCACCGTGCTCGACGCCCCCGAGGTGCTGCCGCCGGCGCTCGACCTCTCCTACCTCGAGGGGCGGAAGGTGCTGCTCGTCGACGACGTCGCCGACAGTGGCCGCACGCTCGATCTCGCCGTGAAGCTGCTGGTCGACCGGGGCGCCGAGGTGCGCTCGGTGACGATCTACACGAAGCCGACCACCATCATCGAGCCGGACTTCTCCTGGAAGCGCACCGATCGCTGGATCAACTTCCCGTGGTCGTGGAAGGGCTCGGTCCTCGAAGAGGACGGCGGCCTTCCCGCATCCGCCTGAGAGGCACCGGGATGGCGATGAGTCTGACCGAGCTCGCCGCCGCGGGGCTGGTCGACGAGGGCTGGGCGCGGGCGCTCGAGCCGGTCGGCCCGGACATCGCCGCGCTCGGCGATCGTCTGCGCGCCGAGGTCGCGGAGGGTCGCCACTACCTGCCGTCGGGCGACCGGGTGCTGCGGGCGTTCGCCCGCCCGCTCGCCGAGGTGCGCGTGCTGATCGTCGGGCAGGACCCGTATCCGACACCCGGGCATCCGATCGGACTCTCGTTCGCGGTCGACGCGCATCTGCGGCCGCTGCCGCGCTCGCTGGAGAACATCTACCGCGAGCTCGCCGACGACCTCGACCTGCCGAAGGCGCCGCACGGCGACCTGTCGGCATGGGCCGATCAGGGCGTCATGCTGCTCAACCGCGTGCTCACCGTCGCGCCGGGTCAGCCCGCATCCCACCGCGGCTGGGGTTGGGAGAAGGTGACCGAGCACGCGATCCGCACCCTCGTCGCGCGGCAGACGCCCACGGGCGAGGCGGCTCCGCTCGTGGCGATCCTGTGGGGTCGGGATGCCGCGAACCTCCGTCCGCTGCTGGGTGAGACGCCGATCATCGAGTCGCCGCATCCGTCACCGCTGTCGGCGCACCGCGGCTTCTTCGGTTCGCGCCCGTTCTCCCGTGCGAACGCGCTGCTGGAAGAGCGAGGCGTCGCCCCGGTCGACTGGCGCATCCCAGCCTGACGGCGCCGTGCGTCGCGAGGCCGTCGTGCGCGTATCCTGGGCGCATGCTGGAGGAGGAATACAACCCGTCGCGCTGGAACCTGTTCCGGCAGCAGCAGCGTCGCGCCGAACTGTCGGAGCGGCCCTTCAGCTACGAGATCCGTGCCGCAGAGGAGAGCGATCTCGCCGACATCCGCGAGATCTACAACTACTACGTCACCAACTCCGTCGTGACCTTCGACGAGAAGAAGTGGTCGCTCGCGAAGTGGCGTGACAAGTTCGCCTACCTGCAGAAGCAGAAGATGCCCTTCCTCGTCGCCGAGTCGCCGACCGGGCAGGTGCTCGGGTACGCGCTCGTGCAGCCGTGGGCGGGCAAGTCCGCGTTCCGCTTCACCGTCGAGGACTCGATCTACCTCGGTCACGCGTCGTCGGGCAAGGGCCTCGGCCGTGCCCTGCTCGAGGCGCTGATCGCCGCGTGCGAGGCGAACGGCATCCGCGAGATCGTCGCCGTCATCAGCGACAAGGGCGCGGAGGGCTCCCTGGTGCTGCACGAGAAGCTCGGCTTCGTCGAGGTCGGTCGGATGGGCCGCGTCGGCTTCAAGTTCGGCCGGTGGCTCGGCACGGTCTACCTGCAGAAGTCGCTGAAGCCGACGAAGAAGCGCGGGCTGTTCGGGCGGCTGCGAGACAGCCCCGACGACACCCGAGCCGACGCCGACGCCGACTGACGCGCGCAGTCCTCAGCGCCCGGGGAGCGTCGGGATCGCGGCGAGCAGCTGACGGGTGTACGGATGCTTCGGCTGCGCGAGCACCCGTGCGGTCGTCCCGCGCTCGACGATGCGCCCGGAGGACATGACCACGACCTCGTCGCAGATGCTCTGCACGACCCCGATGTCGTGGGAGACGAGCACGAGGGTCAGGCCCTCGCTGCGGCGCAGGTCGGCCAGCACCTCAAGGATCTGCGCCCGCACCGACACATCGAGTGCCGACAGTGGCTCGTCGCCCACGAGGATGCGCGGCCGGTGCACGATGGCCCGTGCGATCGCGATGCGTTGGCGCTGCCCGCCCGAGAATTCGTGCGGGTAGCGGGCCACGGCATCCGCATCGAGACCGACGGCCGCGAGCACTTCGGCGACGCGCGCGCGACGGTCGCCGTCGATGCCCAGCGCCCACAGCGGCTCGGCGATGATGCGGCCGACGCGCATGCGGGCATCGAGAGAGGCGTACGGATCCTGGAAGACGATGCCGGTCTCGCGCCGCAGCCAGTGCAGGGCGCGGGCGGGGGAGGCGGCATCCACCTCTCGGCCGTCGATGCGCACACTGCCGGTGGTCGGCGCGTCGAGTGCGAGCAGCAGCCGCACGAGCGTGGACTTGCCCGACCCGGACTCGCCGATGACCCCCAGCGCCGAGCCCTCGGGCACGTCGAGGTCGACACCGTCGAGCGCCGTCGTGGTCTCGCGCGGGCCGAACAGGGCGCGGCGCGGCCCGCGGTGCACCCGCGTGAGCCCGCGGGCCTCGATGAGCGCGGTCATGCGGACTCCTCGGGTAGGTCGGATGTCGCGGCCCCGCGCCACAGCGTCGCCGCGGCGTCGCGCAGCAGGCCCCGCGTGACGGGCGAGGCGGGCTCGGTGAGAAGGGTCGTGAGGGGACCGGTCTCGACCACCCGTCCGGCCGAGAGCACGACCGCATGGGTCGCGACCTGGGCGAGCACGGCGAGGTCGTGGGTGATGAACACGAGCGACATGCGGTCCTCGTCGGCGAGTCGGCGCAGCAGTTCGAGGATGCCGGCCTGCACGGTGACGTCGAGTGCGGTGGTCGGCTCGTCGGCGACCAGCAGGCGGGGGCGTGCGGCCAGGGCCATCGCGACCGCGACGCGTTGACGCTGCCCGCCGGAGAGCTGGTGCGGGTAGCGCGCCACGATGCGTTCGGGGTCGGGCAGTGCCACACGGCGGGCGCCCTCGACCGCGAGGCGGCGCCGCTCGGTGCGGGAGCGCTCACCGTGGATCGCGGCCGCCTCGGAGATCTGGCGGCCGACAGTGCGCACCGGGTCGAGGGCCGTCAGCGGGTCCTGGAACACCATGGCGAGCTCCCGCCCGCGACGACGGGCGAGCTCGCGGTCGCGCAGCCCGACGAGTTCGACCCCCTGCCACCGGATGCTGCCCGACACCGCCGCGCCGTCGGGCAAGAGTCCCAGCAGCGCCCGCGCGGTGAGCGACTTGCCCGAGCCCGACGCGCCGATCAGCCCGACGCGCGCGCCCTCGGGCACCGCGAACGTGACGCCGTCGACGACGCGCACGCCGTCGATCTCGACGACGAGGTCGGTCACCTCGAGGCTCACGCGACCACCCCCGGCACGTGGGTGCGGGCGCGGCGGGCGCTGCCGCCGCTCGCGCGCAGCAGGGGATCGGTCGCCTCGCGCAGGGCGTCACCGAGCAGGTTCAGCCCGAGCACGGTGAGCGAGATCGCAAGCCCCGGCCAGACGACCGACAGCGGGTACACGCTGATGTACTGCTGCAGCTGCGAGAGCAGCAGGCCCCACGAGGCATCCGTCACCGGCGCCCCGAACCCGAGGTACGACAGCCCCGCCTCGGCGAGCACCGCCACCGCCATGCCCCACGACAGCTGCACGATGAACACCGGCAGCACGTTCGGCAGCAGGTGCCGCCACAGGTTCTGCGCGGGGGTAAGGCCGGCCGCGCGCCCCGCGAGCACGACGTCGCTCAGCAGTACGCGACGCAGCTCGGGTCTCGTCACGCGGGCGATGTTCACCCCGAATCCGATGCCCACCGCGACGATGACCACCCAGAGCGACCCGCCCCAGACCGCGCTGATCATCATGGCGATCAGCAGCACGGGGAACGCGATCAGCACGTCGACGACGACCGCGACGCTCTCGCGCACGAGGCGCGGCGTGAGGGCGCCGAGCGCGGCGAGCACGAGACCGAGCACGGTCGCGATGATCCCCGCACCGACCGCGACGACGACCGTGGTGCGGGCGCCCGCCATGAGCAGGCTCAGGATGTCGCGGCCCGTCGCGTCCGTGCCGAGCAGGTGCGGCCAGCTCGGCAGCTGCCAGCGGATCTCGACGTCGGTGCGCTGCGGATCGAACGGGGTCCAGACCAGGGCGACGGCGGCGGTCGCCAGCACCGCGGCGGCGCTGACGAGCCCGATGCGGCCGGCGGGGAGTCGCCACACCCGGGCGATCACACTGTCGCTCATGACGCCTCCCGCTGTCTCGGGTCGATGAGCCGGTGCACGAGGTCGACGGCGAAGCCGACGATGAGCACGAAGGCGGTGAGCGCGAGCAGCTCGCCCTGCACCTTCGGGATGTCCCGTGCCTGCACGTCGGCCACCAGCATCCGTCCGATGCCGGGCAGGGAGAAGAGCTGCTCGATGACGACGGCGCCCACGATGATCGCCGCGATCTGCAGGCCGAGCACGCTGATGATCGAGAGCCCCACGTTCGGCAGCCCGTGGCGCACGAGTGCGCGTGTGCGGGTGAGGCCCTTCGCGGCGGCGGCGGTCACGTAGTCCTGGTCGAGGGCCTGCAGTGTCGCCGAGCGCACGAAGCGCATGAGCAGCGCACCCTCGACGACGCCGATGGTCAGCGCCGGGAGGATGAGGGCGCGCAGCGCGAGCCCCGGATCCGTCCAGCCCGAGCGGGGGAAGCCTTGCGCGGGCAGCCAGCCGAGGGTCACGGCGAAGACGATGACGAGCATCATGCCCGCCCAGACGACCGGCACCGCGGCCACGGCCTGTGCGCCGATGCTCAACACCGCACCTCCCGCGCGGTGCCGTTGCACGGCGGCCACGACGCCGAGGGGCAGGGCGATGACGACGGCGATGAGCAGCGACAACAGGCCGAGCGGCAGTGTCACCTGCGCCTTCTGCCGCAGCTCGTCGCTCACCGAGCTTCCGGTGACGAGCGAGGTGCCCAGGTCGCCGCGCAGCGCTCCGCCGATCCAGTCGAGGTATTGCAGCGGCAGCGGACGGGTCAGGCCCAGCTGATCCCGGATCCGCGCGATCTGCTCGGCAGTCGCGTTGGTTCCGGCGATCAGCTGGGCCACGTCACCCGGCAGCACGTGCAGGGTGAGGAAGATCAGCACGCTGGCGAGGAACAGGCCCAGGATCAGCAGGGCCAGCCGTGTCAGCGTGAATCTGATCACCCGTTGCTCTTCTCCAGGGTGGCGAGGTTGATGCGAGAGTTGACGTTGTCGGCGGGGAAGCCGGTGATGCCCTTGCCGACGGCGACGACCGACTCCCAGTTGTACAGCCAGTCGGCGGCGTTGTCGTCAGCGACGATCTTCGCAGCCTGCGCGAGCAGGTCGTCCACCTGCTGGTCGCTGGTCGCGGCGATCGCCTGCTGGTAGAGCGACTGCACCTGCGGGTTGTTGAACGTGAAGTAGTAGCTGCCGTTCGCCCAGGTGTTGCCGAAGTCTCGCGGCTCGGCGTGGTCGACGAGGCTGAGGTCGTAGTTCTTGTTCGTGTAGACGTCGTTGAGCCACGTCGTGAAGTCGACGCTGTTCACCTTGAGCGTGATGCCGGCGTCGGCGAGGTTCGAGGTGAGCAGCTGCGGGATGGTCGTGCCGTAGAACGAGGGCACGGTGAGCGTCAGCGTCAGGTTCGACACTCCCGCGTCAGCGAGAAGCTGCTTGGCCTTGGCCGGGTCGTGGCTGATCGTCGACGACAGGTCCTGGTAGCCGGGGTCCGGCTGCGGGATCGGGCCGTAGAGCGGTTTGCCGGAGCCGACAGCGGCGATGATCGCGTTGTGGTCGATCGCGAGGCGGATCGCCTCGCGTACACGGGTGTCGTTCAGCGGCGCCTTCGTGCTGTTGAAGGCGAGCACGAACTTGTCGGTCGCGCTGCCCTTGACGACCGAGAAGTCGCCGCCCTTCTCGACCTGCGAGCTGAGAGTGGCGTCGAAGCCGGTGATGACATCGACCTCGCCCGACTGGGCGGCGGAGATCGCGGCCTGGTTGTCGGGGATGATGTCGAAGACGACCTCGGCGACCTTCGCCTTGTCTCCCCAGTAGGCGTCGTTGCGGGCGAGCGTGATGTTCGCGCCCTGGTTCCACGACTTCAGCGTGAAGGGTCCGGTGCCGTTCGCCTTCGTCTTGTAGTCGACGGTGTCGCCCTTCTTCAGGATGATGCCGGCGCGCCCGGTGAGGTTCCAGAGCAGCTGGGAGTCGGGCGACGAGAGGGTGAGCGTGATGGTGTTGCCGGTCGCGCTGATGTTCGACACGTGCGAGAGCGTGGAGCTGTTGGCCCATGTGCTCTCGTCGCGGTGCTGCGTGAGCGACCACACCACGTCGTCGGGCGTCAGCGCCTGACCGTCGTCGAAGGTGACGCCGTCGCGCAGCGTGAACGTGTAGGTGAGCGCATCGGACGACACCGTCCAGGCGCTCGCGAGCGAGGCGACGATCTTCTGGTCGGGCGTGCGCGAGACGAGGCCCTGGTACACGTTGTCGATCAGAACCTGGTCGAGGGCGACCCCCGCGGTCTGGCGAATGTCGAGGTTGGTGGGCTCCAGTGCCAGTCGGATGTTGACGGTGGCGTTGGGGTCGCCAGACGCGGTCGGTGCGCTGCTGCCCCCGGCGGAGCAGGCGGTGAGCGCGAGGGCGGCGGCGGCCAGGATGGCGGCCCCGGCCAGTGCGGTGCGGCGGAACATGCGGGATCCTCTCGGTGCGGGGATGTCCGTGCTGTGGAACGTCCGTGCGGGGGAAGGGCGCGCGCCGGATCGGCGAGCTTCCCTCAGCCTAGGTCGGGGGCACCGGGCCCCGGCCCAGATGACCGGCCGCCGTCACACGGCGACACGCGACGTCACACGGCCGGTGATCGGCGGCCGGAGGCCGCACGCACGAGGGCCGCCAGCTCGGCCGGGATGTCCTCCTGCACGTTGTGACGCGCAGGCACGGAGACGACGGATGCCGCGGGCAGGCGCCGCGAGAAATCATCGGCGTCACCCGCCGAGACGAACCCGCGCTCGCCGCGGATGAGGGTGATCGGTGCGGTCACGGCGGCGAGGTCGTGCCACCCCGACTCGGACAGCAGATCGCGCACCGCGGAGTCCAAGGTCGGGGCGTCCGCGTCGCCGTTCGCGACGGCGGCGGCGAGGTGCGCGAAGTGATGCTTCCACTCGACGCGGCCGTCCTCGCGCACCCGCGAGTTCAGATAGACGCCGCGGGTCGCCGCGCCACGGCTGCCGCCGAGCCCGAAGGACAGCGCGCGCTCGACCAGCTCGTCGCGGCTCGCCCACGAGGTCGGGCCGGCGAAGAAGGCGCGGATCTGCGCGGGCCCCTCGTCGGGGTTCACGCCGGGGGTGATGTCGACGATCACAAGGCTCGCGACGAGGTCGGGCCGCCGTGCGGCGACGGATGCCGCGGTCAGCCCGCCGAGCGACTGCCCGACGAGCGTCTGCGGCGACGTGGTCCAGGCCTCGAGCGCCCGCACGACGTCGTCCGCGAGAGGACCGGCCGTGTACGCGGCATCCGATCGCCACGACGAGTCGCCGTGACCGGCGAGGTCGATCGAGAGCGCCGGCAGCCCGAGGGCCAGGATCGTCGTGTCGAACGTGTGGGCGTTCAGACCCGCTCCGTGAAGGAATGTGACGGCAGGCGGCGCGTCGCCGAAGCGCAGGGCGCTCAGGGTGCGGCCGTCGGGAAGCGCGAGCGTCAACCGCTCGGCGGCGGGGATCGGCCCGGTGGCGCCCAGTTCGGCGGCCTGGGCGGGGAGGAAGGAGAACTCGTCGAAAGCGTCGTCGGTCACCCGCACATTCTGCACCGCACCGCCGGCGGCGGGCGCCGCGTCGTTAGGCTGACAGCGTGACCGCCCCCCGCTCCGCACGCCCGTCTTCTGCCCGCACCCGAGGGTGGCGCTCATGAGCGGTGCGAGCGTCGAGTTGGTCTCGGGAGTCACCAACTTCCGCGACGTCGGCGGCCTCCCGGCCGGGGCAGGCACGACCCGGCACGGGGTGTTGTTCCGGTCGGGGGCGCTGTCTCGTCTCGACGACGACGGGCGACGCACCCTGCACGAACTCGGCGTCGAGCGCATCGTCGACCTGCGATCCGACGACGAGCTGGCGCGCGAGCCCAGCCGGGTGGACGGACTGGGCGTCGAGACCGTGCGCGCGCCGATGTTCGTGGGATCGCTCGAGTCATTCCTCGCCAGCGGCGTCACGCTCGACGACTCCTACCTCGACCTGCTCGAGAACGCCGGGGAGCGCATCGCCACCGTGGCGCACAGCATCGCGGCGGGGCATCCGACTCTCGTGCACTGCGCGATCGGGAAGGACCGCACCGGAGTCTCGGTCGCGGTGACCCTCGCCGCCGCCGGTGTCGACGACGAGGCGATCGTGGGCGACTACGCCCTCACCGAGCAGAACCTGCCGGCCTCGCGGGCCCGGCAGATCCGGGCGTGGCTGGCGCGCGCGCACCCGGGCAGCCGCCACCTCGAAGAGCTCTACCTGCACTCACCGGCCCGCGCGATGCGGCATGTGCTCGCGCACCTGCACGAGCGCTGGGGCGACGGCGGTGCCTACCTGCGGGAGGCGGGCGTGTCGGCCGACGAGCTCGCCGCGCTGCGGTCGGCCTTGGTGGTCGCCCCGTGAGCACGTCGCCGGAGCGCACCGCCGCGAAGCCCCCGCTCCTGGTGCCGCGCTGGATCGCGGTGTGGTTCGTGGTGACAGCCCTCATCCAGACGTACGACGCCTGTTACGAGCTGCTCGGCCCGCTCTCGCACGCCGGTGGACCGCTCGCCTGGTTCTGGCCGGGGCACGTGTTCTACAGCTCGTTCGACCAGCGCTACGCCCAGGCCGACGCGTTCGGCAGCGCGCAGAGCTGGGCGAACCTGCTCGAGGTGATCGCGCTGATCTGGGTGCTCACGCACCTGCGACGCTGGTCGGGCGTCGTTCTCGGCCTGATCGTGAGCGTCGCGACCTTCTGGAAGACCGTGCTCTACTTCCTCGTCGAGGCCTCGAGCGGACTCGAGATGACCCGACAGTCGCTCGAACGCGGCGACATCGCGGGGTTCCTCAGCGTCGCCGTGCTGCCGAACCTGGTGTGGATCGTCGTGCCGTTCGCGGTGATCGTCGTGCTCGGCCGTCGCATCGTGCGGCGGCTTCAGGCCACCGAGGTGCGCGGCACGTAGTTGCCGTCCTCGAGGCCCGCCTCGATCTCGAACCGGTTGCGGAGGGCATCGCGCCCCGCGAGCGTGTAGAGCACGGGCATGAGGAACCCGTAGCGGCGCCACTGGCGGGCGTGCACCGCCTCGTGACGCAGCACCCGGTCGTCGAGCCGGCCGTCGCCCGTGAGGAAACAGTTGCCGACGCAGACGCCGCCGCGGGCGAAGGTCCATGACGGCATGCCGCGGAACACCCACAGCTCGCCGCGGCGCTCGACGCGCCCCCGGCTCCACAGGAACCCCCAGGTCCAGCCGACGGTGCAGCCGTACCAGAAGCCGACACGGCTGATCGGGGAGTCGAGCAGCACGGACGGGATGAACCGGTCGAGCCGTCGTCCGCGCGCGACGGCCGCGTCGGCGCGGGCGCGCCAGTCGGCCGGGATGCCGCGGCTCACGCGAGTGCGCCGACGAGTCGCAGGATCGTGCCGAGGTCATCGACCGCGGCCGCGGCGCCGGCCGGCGCGAAGCCGGTGATCGACGCACCCGCGAGCGGCACCCGGGCGCGGAGCGCCGCGAGGGCGGCGACGATGCGCGCCGGATCGGCGCCGAACGGCGACGCGGCGGTCAGCCCCGTGATGGCGGCGGGGTCGAGCACGTCGAGGTCGAGGTGCACCCACACCGCGTCGGCATCCGTCTGGCTCACGGCGTCGGCGAGCGCAGTGTCGGCGAGATCGACGGCGTCGAGCCGGGCGAGCGGGGTGTCGGCGAGGAACGCCGACTCGGCGACATCCAGATCGCGGGCACCGACCAGCACGGTGCGGGACGGCGCGATGCCGGGGGAGACCACGAGTGAGGGCTCGCCGCCGCCGAGCGCCGCGCGCAGCGCCATGCCGGCGAACGCCCCCGACACCGAGGAGTCGGGGGTGTGCAGGTCGCCGTGCGCATCGAACCAGACGAGGCCGAGACGCTCGTGGCGGGCGGCGGCGTGGGCGATGCCGCCGAGGGCGACGCTGCAGTCGCCGCCGACGATCACGATGCGGTCGGTCTCCGAGGCGAGCAGGTCGTCGATACGGGCGCGGGTCTGCTGCAGGGTGCTCAGGCGGTGCACGCGGGTGCCGAGCGCGTCACCCGCCTCGAGCGGCACGTCCACCCGCACGCACGCCGATCGCGGCAGGTCGCCGGCGATCGCCTCGGCACCGTCGACGAGCTGCATGGCCCGCGCGGCGGGCGACCCCTGCCACTGCGGCACGACCACGAACCGGGTCATCGGGACTCCTTGCGACGGTGGGCGGGGAAGCGAGAGGGCCGGATGCCGCGGCATCCGGCCCTCTCGTGACCTCAGGGCTGCTGACGGTACTCGTCGGCCTGAGGGAGTGCCTGCGGCTGGGGGGTCGCCGCCGGGTTCAGGGCGGCGGGCGCGGCCCCGGCCTTGAGGGCGGCGAGACGCGCCTCGACCTCGGTGAGCTCGCCGACGTCCTCGAGCGACTCGAACTGGGCGTCGAGGCTGGATGCGGCCAGCTCCGCCTTGCCGGCGGCGAGGGCCTCCTGGCGGCGGATCTTCTCCTCGAAGCGGCCGATCTCGCTGGTCGGGTCGAGCAGGTTCACACTCTTGACGGCGTCGTGCACCTTGTTCTGCGCCTCGGCGACCTTGGCGCGCGCGACGAGCTCGTTCCTCTTGGTCTTGAGCTCCTCGAGCTTGCCCTTCATGCCGTTCAGGCCCGACTTCAGCTTCTCGACGACCTCGGTCTGCGCCGCGATCTGGGGGGCTGCGGCCTTGGCCTCGGACTCCTCGGAGATCTGACGCTGGATCGCGATCTTGGCGAGGTTGTCGAACTTGTCGGCGTCGGCGAGGTTGCCGACACCGCGGAACTCGTCGGCCTTGCGGCTGGCGGCGAGGGCCTTGTTGCCCCATTCGGCCGCGGCCTGCACGTCTTCCTGGTGGTCGCGCTCGAGCAGGCGCAGGTTGCCGATCGTCTCCGCGATGGCCGACTCGGCCTCGCGGATGTTGTTCGTGTAGTCGCGGATGAGCTGGTCGATCATCTTCTGCGGGTCCTCCGCCTGATCGAGCAGCGCGTTCACGTTCGCGCGCACGAGGGTCGAGATCCGTCCGAAGATCGATTCCTTGGCCATCGAAGTCCTTTCCGAGGGGGCCGCCCGCGCGGCACCGGCCGCGAGGCGGTCATGGGTGCGAATCGAGTCTATGCATCCGCGGGAATGGGGGCGAGAGGATGCCCCGACTCCGGGGATTCTCCCGGCGGACGGTGCCCGCGCAGCTCGCGGAGGGGCGGACGGACGGGTCGCGGGCGGGTCGCGGGGTCGGTGTCGCCGCACCGGCCTAGGCTCGCTCGTCGGAGGCGACGATGGACGACAGGTACGGCGGCGATGTGCTGGCGGCGGGCTGGCGCGAGCGCGGCCGGCGGGTCGTCCCCGACGTGCCCGCGGCACGCGATCTCGTCGTAGAGGTCGCCTCCGACGGCTTCTGCGGCGCGGTCGTCGCGGTGCGCAGTGGCATGGTCGAGCTCGAAGACCGTCGCGGCGCGGTACGGGTATTCCCGCTCGGCAGCGGCTTCCTCGTCGACGGCGAGCCCGTGCGGCTCGTCGCCCCGGTCGCCGCCGCCCCCACGGCACCCCGCCGGTCGGCGTCGGGATCGATCGCGGTCGAGAACCATCACGCGCGCGTCGCACGACCGAGTCGCATCCTCGTCGAGGGCCGCCACGACGCCGAGCTCGTCGAGAAGGTGTGGGGGCATGACCTCCGAGTCGACGGCGTCGTCGTCGAATACCTCGAGGGCGTCGACCACCTCGCCGCCCTGCTCGACGCGGAGCCGCCGGCATCCGATCGCCGGTACGGCGTGCTCGTCGACCACCTCGTCGCGGGATCGAAGGAGTCGCGCATCGCCGAGGGCGTGGCCCGCGGCCGGCACGGCGCGCATGTGCGCATCGTCGGGCACCCGTTCATCGACGTGTGGCAGTGCGTGAAGCCCGCCGCCGTCGGCATCGCCCGCTGGCCCGAGGTGCCGCGCGGCACCGAATGGAAGGTCGGCGTGTGCCGGGCGCTCGGCTGGCCCGCCGAGGACCAGGCCGACATCGCCGCGGCGTGGCAGCGCATCCTGGCGGGCGTGCACACCTACCGCGATCTGGAGCCCGCGCTGCTCGGCCGCGTCGAGGAGCTCATCGACTTCGTCACGGCGTGAGGCGGGGGAGAGCAGTCGTTAGCCTGGACGGATGACCGATCCGGCGCCCGTGTTCCGTGACTCGCCCGTCTCGTTCGTGCGTCGCGGCGGCCGCATGTCCGACGCCCAGACCCGCGCCTGGAACGAGCTCGCACCGCGCTACGTGCTTCCGGTCGAGCGCGTCGTCGCCACGACGAGCGTCGCCGCAGGCACCGCCGTCGATCCGGCCGAGGTCTACGGTCGCACCGCGCCGCTCATCGTCGAGATCGGCTCCGGTCAGGGGCACGCGATCGTGCACGCCGCCCGCACCCGGCCGGCCGCCGACTTCCTCGCCGTCGAGGTGTTCAAGGCGGGGCTCGCGCGCACCATGCTCGATGCGAATGCCGCCTCCCTCACCAACCTGCGCCTGGTCGAGGCGAACGCGCCCGAGGTGCTCGAGCATCTGCTGCCCGCGGCATCCGTCGCCGAGGTGTGGGTGTTCTTCCCCGACCCGTGGCACAAGGTCAAGCACCACAAGCGGCGGCTCGTGGCGCCCGGCTTCCCCGAGATCGTGCGCGCGGCGCTCGCCCCCGGGGGTGCGCTGCGCCTCGCGACCGACTGGGAGGACTACGCATTGCAGATGCGCGAGGTGCTCGACGCCGCAGACGGGTTCGAACGCGGCTTCCCGGGGGAGTGGGCGGAGCGGTTCGACGGCCGTGTCGAGACGGCCTTCGAGCGCAAGGGCGCACGGGCGGGACGCGACATCCGCGATCTGGTCTACCGCGCGGTCTGAGTGGCGACCGTCGCGCATACGGGATGCCGCCTGAGGGCGTGCTGAAGAGGCGTTCGCGGCGGAATCATGCCATCATCCATTGACACCATCGGCTCCACCGGCGCGCTCGTCGCGCGCCCCACAACGGACTCGTCTTGCCGCGCTGCGGCGGCGGAAGGGACGTCGTGACGACTTCTGGCGACCACGACCTGCGCGGCGCTGCGGGCTCTCTCCCGCCGGCCGCGACCGTGGCGTCCCCGCTGCGTCGGCGCGCGGTGCGCGCCTGGCAGGGGCTGCTCGACTGGTTCGAGGAGACCTCGCAGCTGAACCCGGCGGTGCGCCCGGTCACGGCCCGCGCGGTGCGCGCCGTCGTCGGCGTGTGGGCGCTGGGGCGTGGGGTCAACTTCCTGCTGATGTTCGTCATGTACGAGCTCGCGCACGCCTTCGGTTGGGCGTTCGGCCCCAACGCGCAGCGGGTGACGACGTTCCTGCAGTTCCTCTCCGACTGGGACGGCGCCCGCTACGGCCGCGTCTCGCAGATCGGCTATCCGACGCAGCTGCCACTCGACGCGTACGGCGCGGTCGTGCCGAACGACTGGGCGTTCCTGCCGGTTTTCCCCTGGCTCGAGCGCATCATCTCGGATGTCACAGGCATCCCGTGGCAGATCGTCGGCATCTCGATCGCCGTGCTCGCCAGCGGCGGTGCGACCATCATGCTCTTCCTGCTGCTGCGGGCTGTCACCTCGCCGACGGCGGCCTGGTGGGGTGCGGTGCTCTTCAGCTTCGGCCCGATGTCGTTCATCTTCGTCGTCGGCTACGCGGAGTCGCTCTACCTCTTCCTGCTGTTCGCCGCGATGCTCCTCGCCGTCAAGCGGCGCTATCTGTGGATCATCCCGATCGGGCTCGTCGCGTCGTACACGAGGCCGGGCATCCTGGCGTTCGCGCTCGGACTCGGGATCGTGTTTGTGACGCGATGGTTCCGTCGCAAGGTCGATCCGTTCCCACCGTCGCAGCTCGTGAGCCTGATGGTCACGGGTCTCGTGCTCGCCGGTGCCGGCCTGTCGTGGTCGTGGATCGCCGACGCCGTCACCGGCACGCCCCACGCGTACCTGCTCACCGAGACGAGCTGGTGGGTGCCGTTCGTCGGGGAGGGGCATTTCGCACCCTTCACCCCGTGGTTCCGCATGGCGTGGACGTTCACGGGCATCATCGGCGTCGTGCTCGTCGCCGCGCTGATCGCGGCGTTCCTGCTGTGGATCTTCTCTCGCCCAGTGCGCAGGCTCGGCATGGTCGTCGCGACCTACGGGTTCGGCTACGGCGTCTACCTGTTCGCAGTGTTCCTGCCGCAGCAGAGCATCTTCCGGCTGCTGCTGCCGATGACCCCGATGCTCGGCGACGAGCGGCTCTCATCGACCCGCCGCCGCCGCATCATCAGCCTCGTCGCGGCGCTCGTCGGCCAGGTGCTCGCGGTGTTGCTGCTGTGGACGATCGGGTTCCCATAAAGCCCCCGTTCAGCGTCGTGCGGTCGCCGTCGCTGTCGGTGGATGCCGCGGCGGACTGGTAATCTCGACCGGTACGCCTCCGTAGCTCAGGGGATAGAGCGTTGGTTTCCGGTACCAAAGGTCGCAGGTTCGATTCCTGTCGGGGGCACCAGGCGTCACGAGGGATCGCGAGCATTCGCGGTCCCTTTCTCCGTGGGCTCGGCCCGATGAGAACATCGTCGTGTGGCCGACATCGGTTCCCCTTCCCTCACGCAGGTCGCCGAGCGCGTCTGGCGTGATCGACCCGTCACGCACCGTGCGTGGGAGAGATCCGCGCTGATCGGATCCGGCGACGCATTCTGGCGGTGGTGCGCGGCCGAGGTGTTGACGTGGGGGGTCAAGACGCGCAGTGGCTTCACCGTCGATCCGGCACGACGGGCGGCCGCGGGCGATCGCCCGATCATCACGGTGCGGGTCTGCGGCGCGTCGATTCGAGAACCCGTCGAGGTGGTCGACGTCGTCGAGACGGAGAGTCGGGTCGGGTTCGCCTATCGGACGCTGCCTGGCCACCCGGTGTGCGGTGAGGAGGCCTTCATCGTCGAACGCATCGATCGCTCGGTGTGGCTCACGATTCGCTCACTCACCCGATCGAGCGACACGGTGTATTGGCGGTCCCTGTATCCGCTGCTGCGGCTCGCTCAGGTCAGTACTCGTCGCCGATACCTGCGAGCGCTGCGGGAGGAAGTTGCGTCGTAGCCGATCTCGACCATCGCCTACCCCATCCGCGTGCGAGGGAATCCGGTCCCGCGCGCTGCAGCTCGCGACCGTGTGGGGCATCCGCATCGCCGCGGGCGAGCCTGTCACGCAGTGGCTCCGTCGGCGCCCGCACGCAATGTCGCCCCGCGACATACTCGTGGCATGTATGGTCAACGTCTTGCCCGGTGGGAGCGTCTCACCGAGTGGCCGCTCCTCGTCTGCGCGTGCCTGTTCCTTCTCGCATACGCAGCCCAGATTCTGGCTGTCACCGGTGGTGTACTCGGCGTGATCGCGGAGGTCACGCTGCGGGTCACCTGGGTCGCTTTCGGTGTCGACTACGTCGCGAGGCTGGTGCTCGCGAAGCCTCGGTGGCGTTGGTTCACCCGGCATCTGCTGGATCTCGCCATCGTGGTGCTGCCCGTGCTCCGGCCGCTTCGGCTCATGCGATTCTTCACGGTGCTCGCCCTCATACAGAGGGGCGCGGGCACGATGTTGCGAGGAAAGGTCGTCATCTACACGGTCGGCGCAACCATACTGACGGTTTTCATGGCCGCACTGGCCGTCCTCGACGCAGAGCGTGGCAGCGGAGGCCCGATCACGACGTTCGGAGACGCGGTGTGGTGGTCCTTCGAGACGATCACCACCGTCGGATACGGCGACTTCTACCCGGTGACAATAGTCGGCCGTGTCGTCGCCGTCGGGCTCATGATCGGCGGGATCGCGCTCATCGGGTTGGTCACCGCGACGCTTGCATCATGGATCGTCGAACGCATTTCGTTCGCCGCGGAGAAGACGTCCATCGCGACGGAGGCTCAGGTCGAGAAGCTGGCGACCGACGTGGATGCACTCCGGCGGGAGATCAGCCGGCTGACCGCGGCCGTGGAGGCCGGCTCGACGCGAGAGTGACCGGCGCGCGCTCGTGGCGGCCCCGCACCGGCACCCGCACCACCCGCCTCACGCTCCAGACGAGCAGCGTCACCAGCAGCACGTTGCGCACGCTCAGCACGAGGATGCCGAGCGGGTGGGCCGACCAGATCAGGTCGTAGATGATCGGGTAGATGAGCTGGGTGAGCAGCAGTGCCGCACCGCCGAGTCGCAGCCCCGAGCGCAGCGTGGTGCCGTCCACCGCCGCCCACAGCACGAACGGCGCGATGATCCAGTCGAGGAACTGCGGCGAGCCGACCTTGTTGGTGACGATGAGTACCAGCACGAGCGCGAGGGCGAGCGGCGGCAGCAGCTGCACGAGATGCGCGCCCCGCACGCTCTTCCATGCGCCGAGGGCGAGCACGGCGAGGGCGACGATGGCGAGCAGCGGCGTGAGCAGTGCCGCCACGACGGTCACGCCGGGGCCGGTCACCTCGAACGTGATGATGTCGGCGTTGTACGCGATGTGGAAGCCGCCGACGTGCAGCGCGGCGAGCCAGGTGAACGGCGTCGCCGCGGTCGATTCGACCTGCAGCCCGCGCCCGAACTGCGACGACAGGAAGCCGAACACGTTGCCCGCTCCTCCCAACGCGAACAGCGTCGCGATCACGACGACGGTCACGCCGAGCGCCGCCGCCACGACGCGCACCCGCGCGCCGCGCCGGGCCACCACGAGCGCGCCGACGAGGGCGGCCGGCCAGATCTTGATCCAGGCGCCCGCGGTCAGCAGGGCAGACGACACGGTCGGCACGCGGAATGCGAGCAGCAGCGCGATGATCGCGAGCGGCACGGTCACCGCGTCGATGCGGAACATGCCGACCGGGCCGAGGCAGGCGATGAACGCCAGCCAGGTCAGCGCCGCGCGGGCGCGCCAGGGGGCCTTGCCGCCGTGCACGATCAGGGCGAACACGAGCCCGTTCAGCAGCGTGATGAGCACCGCCCAGCCGAACGTGTAGCCCGCGATCCACGCGAACGCCCACGCGGCGATCATCGGCACGAGGGCGAGCTGCGGGTACACCCACGGCTCGGTCACCCCGACGATCGGGCCGCCGGTGAGCGCCTGCGACGACCACGGTTCGTAGACGTTGTACACGTCGCCCATCGGCTGGCTCGGCAGCGTCCAGCCGAGCACGATCACGAGGGCGTGGGCGGCAAGGAACCATCCCCACAGGGTCAGGGTGCGTCGAGACATCGCCGCTCAGCGTAATCGGATGCCGCGTCACGCCGCGTGCGGCAGCACCACCCAGACACTCGCGCCGCCTGCTGGCGATTCCGCGATGCCGATGCGGCCGTGGTGTCCTTCGACGATGCGACGGCAGGTCGACAGCCCGATGCCGAGGCCCGCGACATCCGTCTGGTCACCGCGCTCCATGAGTCCGAACACCTTCTCGCGCTGGGGCTCGGGGATGCCCGGCCCGTTGTCGTCGACGGTGATGCGAGACCCGTCGGGGAGCGGCTCGACCCGCACGATGATGTGCGGCGCGTCGGACGTCGTCGCACTGAACTTCACCGAGTTCGCGACGAGGTTCTGCAGCAGGCCTCTCAGCAGCGTCGGGTCGGCGACGACCGGCGCCGGAGCGTCGACCTCGATCGTGGCGCCCGTCTGCGCGAGCGGGGTGTCGAGGTCGTCGATGACCGCGGCCATGACGTCCTCGACGTCGACGGCTGCGACGCGCGGCACCTCGCCGCCCACGCGGGCGAAATCGAGCAGATCGCTGATCATCGTCGACATGCGGTCGGCGGCGGCCTCAGCCCGCGCGAGCGCCCGGCTCGCCTGCGGGGCATCCGAGAGCTCGGGGCTGTCGGCGGCGAGCTCGATGAACCCCGACAGTGCCATGAGCGGGTTGCGCAGGTCGTGGCTGATGCGGCCGGCGAACTGCTCGAGCTCGTGGTTCGAGGTCTGCAGCTCACGGGTGACGCGGCGCAGCTCGAGCACGTCGACGGCCTGGTGGGCGAGGATGTCGAGGGTCGCCGCGTGCTCGGGGGAGAGCTCGCCGACCTCCTCGTCGAAGATGCAGAGCGTGCCGATGGCGATGCCGGCGGGCGTGATGAGCGGGCTCGACGCGTAGAAGCGCACGTTGCCGATGACGCCCGTCACGAACGGATTGGCGGAGAACCGGTCGTCGAGGCGGGCATCCGACACGATCACGCGTCCGGGCTGCTCGAGCACGACCGCGCACATCGAGTCCTCCCGCGAGCAGACGGCGGCGGTGAAGCCCACCGCGGCGATCTGATGCTGGAAGCGGTCGTCGATGATGTTGATCACGGCCGTCGGCACGCCGCAGATGGTCGCTGCCAGTTGCACGAGCCCCTGCAGGTCTGCTTCGGGCGGGTCGTCGAGCAGCTCGTAATCGGCGATGGTCTGGCGTCGTGTGACGTCGTGTGCGGTCGACAAGGTCGGGTCCTCCCGTCGGGTGGCACCAGGCTACCGGCCTGCGACGCGCCGGGATGTGAACCGGGCGGGGCCGTCAGTCGGATGCCGCGGCGCGCCCGTCGAGCTCGGCGACCAGCGCGTCCACGCGCGCCCGGATCTCGTCGCGCACCTGCCGCACGACCTCGATCGGCTGGCCGGCGGGGTCGGTGAGCTCCCAGTCCTCGTAGCGCTTGCCGGGGAAGATCGGGCAGGCGTCGCCGCACCCCATGGTGATGACCACATCGGCCTCGCGCACGGCGTCGGTCGTCAGCAGCTTCGGCTGGCGGGCGCCGAGGTCGATGCCGAGCTCGGCCATCGCCTCGACGGCGACCGGGTTGATCGTCTCCCGCGGCTCGGACCCCGCCGAGCGTACGTCGACCCGATCGCCCGCGATGGATTCCAGGTATCCGGCGGCCATCTGCGAGCGGCCGGCGTTGTGCACGCACACGAACAGCACGGTGGGGGTGGTCATGAGTCGGCTCCTGTTCCGGCGATCGCTGATCGCCTCTCGATGAGTAGGGTGTCGCGCCACGTGCCGGCGCGCGGTCCAAGGGTCGATCGTGCGATGCGCTCGCGGCGGCCGACGACGCGGAAGCCGGCGGCCTCGTGCAGGCGCAGGCTCGCGGCGTTCTCGGGGAAGATGGCCGACTGCACGGTCCAGTAGCCCGCGGCATCCGTCGCGTCGAGGAAGCGTGCGAGCAGGGTGCGACCGATCCCGCGCCCCCGGTGGGCGGGGGAGACGTAGATCGAATGCTCGATGACCCCGCGGTAGACGGGACGAGCCGAGACGGCGGATGCCGCCACCCACCCCACGACCTCGTCGTCGAGGGTCGCGACGAGTCGGGGTGCGGCGAGGCGTGCGTGATCGAAGGTCGCCCAGTCCGGCGTCGCTGTCTCGAACGTGGCGTCGCCGCCCGCGATGCCGGCCGCGAAGATCTGCTCGACGGCCGGCCAGTCGGCCGCGACGAGCGGTCGGATCTCGGTCACGCGCAACATCCTCCCGCATCGGCCCGGTCGGTCGAGCACACGCCGGTCGCCGGCAGGTCGAGCACGACGGCCCGCGCGGCGGCGAGGTCGCCGGCGAGCCACGCCGCGACCGACCGCACCTGCTCGTAGCCCGTGGCGAGCAGGAAGGTGGGGGCGCGACCGTAGGACTTCATGCCGACCGTGAAGAAGCCGGGCTCCGGATGCCGCAACTCGGCGAAGCCGTGGGGTGCGACCGTTCCGCAGCTGTGCAGGTTCGGGTCGATGAGCGGCGCGAGTCGACGGGGCGCTTCGCTCACCTCGTCGAGGTCAAGTCGGAGCTCGCGCGTGATCGTGAGGTCGGGTCGGAATCCGGTGGCGGCGACCACGAGATCGACGTCGAACGAGGCGGGCGCATCTGCGGTGACGCCACTGACCCGCACGCCGTCGCCCGTCGCGGACACCCGCTCGATGAGAAACCCGTCGCGCACCTCGACGACGCCGGCGTCGACGAGTGCGTCGAGGCGGGAGCCGAGCCGCTCGCGTTCGGGGAGGTCGTCGGCGGTCGACGGGCGCAGCGGCGGCCGTCGACGCACCCAGACCGCGCGGGTGCCCGGGGCGCCTTCGGTGAGTTCGGCGAGGGCGAGAAGAGTGTGTGCGGCCGAGTGGCCGGTTCCGACCACGGCGACCGAGCGTCCGGCGAGCCGTGCCCGGTCGCGACCGAGCACGTCGGGCAGGGGCGGGAGCACGAACGAGCCCACCTCGTCGAGGCCTAGCGGAGGCAGCCCGTCGCCGCCGATGGGGTTGGGGTTGTCGAGGGTCCCGGAGGCGTCGATCACGGCGCGGGCGAGCACGGACTCGACCTCACCGGTGGCTCGCCGCACCCGCACGACGAACGGGGCGTCGCCACGGCCGTCGCTGCGGGAGCGGTCGCGGCCGAGACGGGTGACGGCGACGACGCGGGTGCCCGTGGTGATGTGAGGGGAGAGCGCCGCGGTCTGCGCGAGCGGTTCGAGGTAGCGGGTGACGACGTCGTCACCGGTGGGCACCTCGTCGGGGTCGGGCGCGAGCCATCCGGTCGGCGCGAGCAGACGCCCTGCGGCCGGATCGACGAGGTAGCGCCAGGGCGAGAAGAGGGCCACGTGGCCCCACGACCGCACCGCGGCCCCGGTCGACTCGCCCGCCTCGAACACGATCGTGTCGATCGATCTCTCGAGCAGATGCGCGGCGGCGGCGAGCCCGACCGGGCCCGCACCGATCACGACGACGGGATGCGTCGACGCGGCCGTGGCGCCGCGCGGGCGGGGCGTGAGGTCGAGGAGCGGCACGCGGCATCCTTTCATCGATGACGATCGATGCTCAGTATGCGGACATCTATCGATGACTGTCAATATCGACTAGCATCTATGCATGCCGACCATGCTTCCCCTGCTCGGGCAGGATGCCTGCGGCCTCGAGCTCGCCCGACCTGCCATCGAGGCGAACGCCGCAGAGGCGCTCGCGCTGCGGGTCAAGGCGCTCGCCGATCCGACCCGTCTGCGCCTGCTGTCGATCGTCGCCGCGGCGGAGGCCGGCGAGGTCTGCGTCTGCGACCTGACCGAAGCGGTGGGTCTGAGTCAGCCCACGGTGTCGCACCACCTGCGCGTGCTCACCGATGCCGGATTCCTCGAGCGCACGAAGCGCGGCACCTGGGCCTACTACCGACTCGTCGACGGCTCGCTCGACGCGCTCACCGCGCGCATCGCCGCGATCTGAGAATGACGACGCCCGCCTCCGAAGAGGCGGGCGTCGTGGTGTCTGCGGTGATTACTTGCCGCAGGTGCAGCTGTCGCCGCAGTTGCAGGTGCCGCCGTTGGCGGTGCAGTTGCAGGCGTGCTGGGCGACGGGAAGCGTCGTGGTCTCTGTCATGGGCGTGTCCTCTCGGTGGTGGGTCGTGCGTCAGGAGCGCACGAGTCGGGCGATGGCGGCGCTGGCCTCGGTGAGCTTCTCCTCCAGGTCACCGTGCTCGCCCGCGTGGGCGACGCAGTGGTGGAGGTGATCATCGAGCAGCGACAAGGCGACCGATTCGAGCGCGCTCGTCACGGCCGACACCTGGGTGAGGATGTCGATGCAGTAGCGGTCTTCGTCGATCATCTTTCCGATGCCGCGCACCTGACCCTCGATGCGCTTGAGTCGTCGCTCGAGCGACGGCTTGTCATCGATGTAGCCCGGATGCGTGGTCTCCATGCGACCGACGATACCCCATTGAGGTATTCCGGGCGGGGACAGATCGCCGTGAAAATGACGCCCCCTGCCCGACGGGAAATTTCTCTACAGTTCGTGGAGTAATGTGTGCGCTCGTGATGTCCGATCCCGCCGCCGCGACCGCCGTCACCGTCATCTTCGCCCTCGTGCTCGTGCACGCCGTGGTGCGGGCTGTCGTCGCCTTCGGCTGGGTCGACCGCGTCTCCAACCTCGTGCACGCCGTCATGGCGGTCGTGATGCTCGCGATGCCGTGGTCGTGGTACGCCGTGTTCCCCGTCGCCGCCCAGATCGCGTTCTTCACCGCGGCGACGTTCTGGTATCTCTACCTCGCGCTCTTCCGCCCCTCTGTCGCCGCGGCCCCGGCCACCGACCACCACCGTCACCCGGCCGTGCTCGTGTACCACGCCGTCATGATGCTCGCGATGGTGTGGATGGCCGTCGCGATGACGCCGGTGGCCGCGGCATCCGGGATGGGCGACATGGGCGGCATGTCGACGGGCCACGGCACGGACAGCATGCCGATGACCGGCTCGGCCGACTGGGCGCTCGTGATCACGTGGGCGTTCGGGCTCCTGTTCGTCGTCGCCGCGCTCTGGTTTCTCGTCGCGGCGCTGCGACGCGCGATCACCGCCACCCGCCTGTCCGGGCATGCCGGGATCGTGATTCTCGACACGCTCGCGACCGCCCTCATGGCGGCCGGAATGGCGTGCTCCTTCCTCCTCCTCATGACGTGACGGCTCGCGCCGACCTCGTACCCCGAAAGGACCCCTCATGCGATCACGTTCCACCCGTCGACCGGCGCGGCTCTTCTTCCGCATCGCCGCCGGCGCCGCCGTCGGCCTCGCCGGGGTGCTGCTGACCGCGACCGCCGCGTCCGCGCACATCCACGTCGATGGCACCGACACGACCCGGGGCGGCGAGGGCGTGCTCACGTTCCGCGTGCCCACCGAGTCCGACACCGCCTCGACGGTGGGCGTGCAGATCACGTTCCCCGCCGACACCCCGATCGCTGATGCCTCCACGCAGCCGAAGCCCGGCTGGACCGCCACGATCACGACCGCCAAGGCATCGACCCCCATCCAGACCGATGACGGACCCGTCGACACCTACGTCACGCAGGTGACGTGGAAGGCCGACAGCGCGGCGGCGGGCATCGCACCCGGCGAATTCGACACCTTCGCCGTGGCGGTCGGACCGCTGCCGGCCGTGGCATCCGTCTCGTTCCCGGCGCTGCAGACATACAGCGACGGCTCGCAGGTGAACTGGAACGAACAGGCCACCGGCGGCGTCGAGCCCGAGCACCCCGCGCCCACCCTGACACTCGCGGCGCAGTCGGACGCTTCCACCCCGACGCCGACTGCAGAAGCTGCCTCGGTCGACGGCGGCTCGACCGCATCGGCGCCCGCGTGGCCCGGTATCGTCGGTCTGATCGCCGGCGGCGTCGCGCTGGTGATCGCGATCGTCGCGATCGCCCGCACCTCTCGCAAGGAGACCCCGTCCGCGTGACGAACCTTCCCGCCCGGACCCGGCGTCCCCGCCGGGTCCGGGCGTTCCTGTTCGCGCTCGGCGCGCTGCTCGCCGCCGCGACCGTGCTGCTCGGCGCCGTTCCTGCCGACGCGCACGCCGTGCTCGTGCGATCGAGCCCGGTCGACGGCAGTCGGCTCGACGCCGCGCCGGCGCGGGTCGTCCTGACCTTCGACGAGCCCGTGCAGCTCGTCGAAGGGATGACGCGGGCCTTCTCGTCCTCGGGTACGCGCGTCGACACGGGAGACATCTCCCGCAGCGCCGGTGACACGCAGGTCGTCGTCCCGCTGACGCCCGATCTTCCCCGGGGCAGCTACACCGTCAGCTGGCGCGTCATCTCGGCCGACACCCACGTCGTGTCGGGCTCGATCTCGTTCGGCGTGCAGCAGGATGCCGCGTCCGCCGCGGCGACCGGTTCCGCCGCGCCCACCTCGCTCGACGTCGTCGCGCAGACCGCGATCGGACTCGGGTACGTCGGCGTCATTCTCGCGCTCGGGGTCGCCCTGCTCGCGCGCCTGCTGTGGCCGGACACCTGGCGTCGTCGCCGCGTGCGGCTGCTCGTCCGGGCGGGAGGGGCGGCGCTGCTCGTCGGGGCGCTCGTCGACCTGCTGCTGCAAGGACCCCGCGCCGATGAGACCGGCTGGCACGGCGTGCTGCGGCTCGACGGTCTGGGCGAGACGCTCGCCGGCTCGTACGGGCAGCTGCTCGTCGCCCGCATCGTGCTCGCCGCCGTCGGCGTCGTGCTCGCCCGGTCGCTCGCGCGCCGCGCTGGGTTCGCCGCCTACTCGGTCGCGCAGTTCGGGGTGCTCGTCACCATCGCCCTCGCCGGGCACGCGGGCGTCGGCGCCGACGTCGTGCTCGCGGCCACCGCGGCCGTCGCCCACCTGGCCGCCATGGCTGCGTGGGCCGGGGGGCTGCTCCTCCTTCTGGTCGCCGTTCTCCCCGGCGTGACGGGCGCGCCCGACCTCGACCGCCTGCGCCTCGGCACCTGGTCGATCATCGCGTTCGTCTCGGTCGCCGTACTCGTCGTGTCGGGGGAGTACCAGGCGTGGCGCGAAGTGCAGCCGGTCGCCTCGCTCTGGTCGACCCCCTACGGTGTGACGCTGCTCGTCAAACTCGCGTTCGTTGCGATCGCGCTCGCCGGCGCGCTCGCCGCCCAACGGATGGTCGCTCGCCGACGTTCCGGCGCAGGCGCCGATGCGGCATCCGTCTCGGTCGTGCGCGTGCGCCGGTCGCTGCGGATCGAGGCGGTCGCCGTGGCCGCGGCCATCGTGGTGACGAGCGTGCTCACCGCCCTGCCGCCTGCCTCCGGTACCTACGGGCCCGCGGCGACTGTGACCGCCCCGGTCGGCGACACCGGTGCGACCGCCGTCGCGGAGCTCTCCACGACCCGCCACGGCCCGCTCGTGATCACCGTGCACGTCACCGATCGAAACGGCACCCGGATCGATCCCGAACTCGTCACCGGCGTGCTCTCGTCGCCCGACAACGGGGTCGCCGGCATCGATGTCACCCTGACCCACGACGGGGCGTCGTGGGTCAGCACCGACGCCGTCGTACCGATCGCCGGGGCCTGGACGCTGCAGCTGACCGTCACGATCGATCAGGCGCACGCCTACGCGACCGCGACGACCTTCCGGGCGTGGTGAGCGCGGGTCAGCGCAGCGACGCGACCGCGCGCTCGTAGACCGGCGCGACCGGGGTGAGGCGACCGGCCAGCCGGCAGGGACGCTGGGCGAGGCGCTCGGCGCGCAGCTCGACAGTCACGTCGCCGGTCGCGCGACCGACCCGCACCAGCGCGTTCGCGAGGTGCACGGCACCCGCACGGCGGGAAGCCGCGTCATCGGCCGCGAGCTCGATCAACAGGCTCGTCGATCGGCGCAGACGCTGCGCGGCGCCGCTGCGCGGCATGCAGGCGAGGTTGAGGTCGGCCAGCCGCAGCACGAGCTCGTGGTGCGCCGACAGATGCGCCCGCTCGTGCGCGACGACCGCGCGCAGCTGTGCCGGGGTGAGTTCGCGCACGAGCCCCGCCGACACGGCCACGGTGTGGGGCTTCCCCGGGATCGCGCAGGCGAACACCTCGTCGGTGTCGCACACCAGCAGCTGCCAATCGGATGCCGCCACGTGCACCGTGTGCGGCAGGGTCAGCACCGAGCCGCGATTGCGGCGCACCGCGTCGAGCACCTCCGCCGACCCCGACGCCACGATGACCACCGTGCCGCCGACGGCGAGGAGCGACATCCATGCGAAGACCGTCACGATGACCCCGGCCGCGCCGGACTCCGATCCTGACCCGGCGATCGCCAGCACCAGGCCGACGATGCCGGCACCGATCAGGCACGCGACGCCGCCGAGCACCGCGGTGAGCCAGAGCCCGAGGGCGAGGCGCGGCATCCGCACCTGCCAGCGACCGGCCGCGAGGGTGCGGGGAGCGAGCAGCACCACGGCGACGGCCGCGGCGAGCAGGACGAGGAGAGCGACCACGGTCAGCGCTTGCGGGGGGCGAGGGCCGACCGCAGCAGGTCGGCGTCGGTCTCGCTGAGGTCGCCGACGAACTTGAGGAGCACGGCGCGGCGGTCCTCGTTCTGGCTCAGCGCGTCGACCATGGTGCGGCTGGCGCTCTCGGCGGCCGTGAAGGTCGCGGCGAAGCGCTGCTTGCGCGGCGAGTCGCCCGATCGCACGACCTCGCCCTTCTCGGTCAGTCGCTCGAGGGCGGTGAGCACCGTCGTGTAGGCGGGCTCGTCTCCGACGATCTCCTCCTGGATCTGCGCGGCCCCGACCGGTTCGTCGTGGGCGCGCAGCACCGTGAGGATCGCGGCCTCGAGCTCGCCCCTGCCGCGCGTGCGCACACCTGCCATCTGCGTACCTCCGTGCGTGATTCTACGAGATGTGGAGACAAGGATGCCGCGCCTCAACGCGCTAGACAAGACGTAGAGTTGTCTCCGACACATCGCCGATGGGCGCGCGCGGCGCGGTCGGCACGAGAACGAGGCGAATCATGACCCAGGACCTGGCCGACATCCAGCTGCTGCGCATCGACGGCATGACCTGCTCCCACTGCGAGCACTCCGTCACCGAGGCGCTCGTCGCCCTTCCCGAGATCGCCGCCGTCACCGCCGACGCCGCCACTGGCACGGCGCGCATCGAGGCCGTCGGCGCCCTCGACCTCGACCGGATCGACGCGGCGGTGACCGAAGCCGGATACCGCCTGGTGCGGTGAGCTCCGCCGCCGCGGTGGCCGCGGCATCCGCCGACGAGCTGCCGGCCTACGAGACCGCCCGTGACACGCGGCGCGGCGCGGTGCTTCCCGCGCTCATCGTCGTCGCGCTGGTGATCATGCTCGGCACGCCGGTCGTCGTCGCGATCGTGCGCGGCGACACGAGCTACACGCAGCTGTTCCGCAGTTATCCGGGTCAGCTCACCGCGATCGCCGCGACTCTCGGGCGTGCGCTCGTCGACCTCGCCGGCTGGCTCACAGCCGGCTCGCTCGCGGTGCTGATGTTCCTGCTCGCGCGACCCGGCAAGGACCGCGTGATCATCGACGACCAGCCCGAATGGCACGTCGCCCGCTGGGCGTCGATCGCCTGGGCGGTGCTCGCCGCCGCGATGATCGTGATCGATGCGGCGGATGCCAACGGACTCAACGTGTTCGACGCGATCGGATCGCCGGCGCTCGGCTACCTGCTGCAGATCTCGTACCTGCCGGTCGCGTGGATCGTGGTCGCCGTGCTCGCCACCATCGCCGCCGTCGTCATCAACTTCGCCGTCACCTGGGTAGGACTACTGATCCCGCTCTGGTGCAGTGCGATCGCTCTGCTGGCCCCGGTCGTGGTCGGTCAGATCCTCGTGGGTCCCGGTCACGACTTCGGCACCGACGCCGGAACCGTGCAGACCATCGCCGCGGCGGCACTGTTCGGAAGCGCCATCCTGCTCGCGCTCCGCGTCTGGCGGGGCCGACTGCTGCGGCCCGCCACGCTGCGACGCTTCTGGCTGCTGGGCGTCGTCGCCTGGGCCCTTGCCGCAGGAGCGGCGATCGTGCTCGCGTTCTTCAAGCTCGCCGGTCCCGGCGCCTGGGTCAACCCGACCTGGTACTTCGTGATCGCGCAGGGTGTCGTGCTCGCGGCGACCGGTGTGCTGCTGTTCGCGGGGTTCCGCGCCTTCCGGGCGGGTTCCCTGACGAGCCGCCGGGTGACGATCCTCGCGACCTCCATCGCCGCGTGCGGCGTCGCGTTCTTCGCCATCGCCGAGGCGATGATGCGGGTGCCTCCGCCGCAGTACTTCCTGCCGAGCGACATCACCGAGGTGTATCTCGGCTTCGACCTGCCGATCGCGCCGAACTTCCTCGTGCTGGCGACGAACTGGCGGCCGAACATCCTGTTCCTGGTGATCGCGGCGGCGGGCGTCGCCCTGTATTACGGGGCGCTGTGGCGCCTGCGGCGTCGCGGCGACCACTGGCCACTCGGCCGCACGATCGCGTGGACCCTCGGATGGGTCACGGTCGTGGTCGCGACCTCCTCGGGGTTCGGCCAGTACTCCGGTGCCCACTTCGGCATCCACATGATCGTGCACATGACGCTGAACATGCTCGGGCCGCTGCTGCTGGTCATGGGCGGCGTCGTGACCCTGCTGCTGCGTGCGACGACGCCGCATCGCCGCGGCGAGCCGGCCGGTCCGCACGAGTGGCTCACCGAACTGCTGCACTGGCCGGGGCTGCGCATCCTCTACAACCCGCTCGTCGTGTTCGTGCTGTACATCGCCTCGTACTACGGGCTGTACCTGTCGGGCCTGTTCGAGGCGATCATCCGGTACCACTGGGCCCACCAGGCGATGAACATCCACTTCCTCATCGCCGGGTATCTCTTCTACGGGCTCGTCATCGGCGTGGATCGCCCGCCGAGGCCGCTGCCGCCGATCGGCAAGCTGGGCTTCGTGCTCGCCGCGATGCCATTCCATGCCTTCTTCGGCATCATCCTGATGACCGCCTCGGTGCCGGTCGCGGAGAACTTCTACGCGACCCTCGACCTGCCCTGGAACCAGGACCTCATGGCCGCGCAGTACCTCGGTGGCGGCGTCGCGTGGGCGGGGGGAGAGATCCCGCTGATCATCGTCGTGGTGGCTCTCGGCATCCAGTGGGCCCGCCAGGACCAGCGCGAGGCCGCCCGCAAGGACCGCCACCTCGACAGCGGGCTCGACGACGACTTCGACGCCTACAACCGCATGCTCGCACGGCTGCAGGCCCGCGGGGGGACTGCTCCGGTGACGGATGCCGCACCCGCCGTTGCGGCGTCCACCGGACCCGCCGCTCCGAGCGCCGCCGCCGACCCGGGGGAGACCCGCCCGTGACCACGCCCGTCGACATGCTGCCGCTCGCCGACCTCGACCGTGTCGAGCTCTCGATCGGCGGGATGACCTGCGCCGCCTGCGCGGGCCGTGTCGAACGCGCCCTGGGAAAGCTCGACGGCGTCACCGCATCGGTCAACTTCGCGACCGAGCGCGCCGTCGTGACGGGCCTCGCGCCCGAGCAGGCCGATCAGGCGGTCGCTGCGGTCAAGAAGGCCGGGTACGAGGCATCCGTGCGGGTCGACGGTGACGACGAGTGGAGTCGACGCGCCGCGGTCGACCGCGTCACGAGCCTGCGTCGACGCCTGCTGGTGTCGGCGATCCTCACCGTGCCGCTCATGGACATCACCCTCGTGCTGGCGCTCGTGCCGGGCCTGCGCTTCCCGGGATGGGAGCTGCTGTGCGTGCTGCTGTCGCTGCCGGTCGTGACGTGGGCGGCGTGGCCGTTCCATCGCGCGACCGCCCGCAACCTGCGTCACGGCTCGGTGACCATGGACACGCTGGTCTCGCTCGGCATCCTCGCCTCGTTCGGGTGGGCCGTCGCGACGATCCTCATGGGCGAGGGCGGGTCGTCGTACTGGATCGGCTACGGTCAGACCCCCGCGGGCGCGAGCGCCATCTATCTCGATGTCGCCGCGGGCATGACCACGTTCCAGCTCGCGGGCCGCTATTTCGAGTCGCGCTCGCGGCGCAAGGCGGGCGACGTGCTCGACGCGCTCGCCGCCCTCGCGCCCGACCGGGCGCGCGTCGTGCGCGACGGGGTCGAGGTCGTCGTGCCCTCGGGTCAGGTGCGCGTCGGCGAGCTCGTCGTCGTGCGGGCGGGGGAGACCATCCCCGTCGACGGACAGGTCGTCGAGGGGCGTGCGTTCGTCGACACGAGCACCGTCACCGGCGAGCCCGTGCCCCGCGAGACGACCGTCGGCGACCTCGCCGTCACCGGCACGACGAGCGCCGACGGGCGGCTCGTGCTGCGCGCAGTCGCGGTCGGCGCCCACACCCAGCTCGCTCAGATGACCGCGATCGCCGAGCGCGCGCAGGCCTCCAAGGCCCGCGTCGAAGCGCTCGTCGACCGCATCGTGCGCGTCTTCGTGCCGGTCGTGATCGCGCTCGCCATCGCCGTCGGCGTCGCGTGGCTCTGGGCCGGCGCCCAGCCCGCCCACGCGATCGGCGTCGGCATCTCGGTGCTCATCATCGCCTGCCCGTGCGCCCTCGGGCTCGCGACCCCCACCGCCCTCATGGTCGGCATCGGGCGCGGCGCCCAGCTCGGCATCCTCATCAAGGGGCAGAGCGCGCTCGAGGCCTCCGGCCGCATCGACACCGTCGTGCTCGACAAGACCGGAACCCTCACGCTCTCCACCCTCGTGATCGAGCAGCTGACCCTCGCGCCGGGAGCCGACCGGGTGCGCGTGCTCCAATGGGCCGCCGCCGTCGAGCAGGGGTCCGAGCACCCGGTGGCCGCCGCGATCGCCCGGTACGCCGCGGCATCCGTCGCAGATCTGCCGACCGTCACCGACTTCCGCACCATCCCTGGCCGGGGCGCCGCGGGCGTGATCGACGGCCGCGAGGTCGTCGTCGCGAGCGTGCCCCACGCGATCGACGAGCGGATGCCGCTCCCCGCCGACGTGCGCGACGCCGTTGACGACGCGACGGCATCCGGCCGTTCGAGCGTCGTGCTGGCCGCCGACGGTGTCGTGGAGGCGGTCTTCACTGTCGCGGACGAGGTGCGCCCGAGCGCGAAGGCCGCCGTCTCCCAGCTGCAGCGCATGGGGCTCTCGACCGTGCTGCTCACCGGCGACACCGCGGCCGCCGCGCGCCGCGTGGCCGACGAGCTCGGCATCTCCGAGGTGCGCGCCGAAGTCATGCCCGCCGACAAGGCCGGGGTCATCGCGGCGCTGCAGGCCGACGGGCACCGGGTCGCGATGGTCGGTGACGGCATCAACGACGCCGCCGCCCTCGGCACCGCCGATCTCGGCATGGCGGTCGTCTCCGGAACCGACATCGCGCTGAAGTCGGCCGACATCATCCTGGTGCGCGACGATCTGCGGGTGATCGCCGATGCGATCGCGCTGTCGCGGCGCACGCTGCGGACCATCCGCGGCAACCTGGTGTGGGCCTTCGGCTACAACGTTGCCGCGATCCCCCTGGCTGCGGCGGGCCTGTTGAACCCGCTGATCTCGGCCGCGGCGATGTCGCTGTCGTCGGTGCTGGTGGTCTGGAACAGCCTTCGCCTGCGGTCGGCGAAGGCGCGTCGCTAGCGGCATCCGGGGCGGATTCCACCGCCGTCATCCGGGCGTCACAAACCCGTGCGAGGATACCTCGGTGCAACGCTCCGTCCTCGCCGAACTCGACCTCGATCTCACCTCGACGACCGACCTGATCTTCCAGATCTCGGCCGCTCAGAACGTGCAGACCTCGAGTGAGAATCTGACGTTCCGTCAGGGTGAGCGCATCTACACCCCGACGGAGATCGTCGATCAGTCCGGCAGCCGCCTGCACCGTCTCACGGCCGAGGCGGGCGCCCTCGAGGTGCGCTACGACGCGATCGTGGAGGGGCAGTCCTCCAACGGTCACACGAGCGACCTCGAGGCGATCACCTACCTGCGGCCGAGCCGCTACTGCCAGTCCGACGAGGTGTTCACGCAGGCCCGACGCCAGTTCAAGGGCCTCACGGGCCACGACCTCATCGCCGCGGTGACCTCCTTCGTCTCGACGAGCACGACCTACACACCGGGACTCAGCCTCGGCACCGACAGTGCGGTGACCACCCTCATGACCGGGCAGGGCGTCTGCCGTGACTACGCGCATGTGGTGATCGCGCTGCTGCGCGCGATGGACATGCCCGCCCGCTACACCGCGTGCTTCGCCCCGGGCCTTCGCCCGATGGACTTCCACGCCGTCGCCGAGGCCTATCACGACGGCGCCTGGTACGTCATCGACGCGACCCGCCTGGCGAACCGCCGCTCGCTCGTACGCATCGCCACGGGGCGCGACGCGGCCGACTGCGCGTTCCTCAGCTATTACGGCGGCAACGTGCGGCTCGCCCGCATGAACGTCGACGCGTGGGTGACCGACGTCCCCGAGGGGCAGCCCGCCGAGGAGCTCGTCGACCCGGCCGTCGACGACCACGAGTCGCTCGTGCAGCTCGTCTGACGCGGAAGGGTGCGCCGCGCCCGCCCGTAGACTTGTCGGGCTATGGATCCCGAAGCCCTCTCCACGCTCCTGCTCGATGTCGTCCGTCCCGCCGTCGAGCGGCGACGCGAGGGCGCGGGCGGCGAGCTCGCGGCATCCGACATCGTCCTCGAGCGTCCCAAGAACCGCGACCACGGCGACTGGGCCTCGAACATCGCGCTCAAGCTCGCCAAGGGCCTCGGGGCGAACCCGCGCGAGCTCGCGACCGAGATCGCCGACGCCCTGACGGCGGCGCCCGGCGTCGCGAGCGTCGAGGTGGCAGGCCCCGGCTTCATCAACATCCGACTGGATGCCGCGGCCGCCGGCGCACTCGCGAAGGTCATCGTCGAGGCGGGCGCCGCGTTCGGCACGAACGAGAGCCAGCACGGCAACACGATCAACCTGGAGTTCGTCAGCGCGAACCCGACCGGTCCGCTGCACATCGGCCACACGCGCTGGGCGGCGCTCGGCGACGCGGTGGCGCGACTGCTCCTCGCGAGCGGTGCGACGCTCGTGCGCGAGTTCTACATCAACGACGCCGGCGCGCAGATGGAGCGCTTCGGCCGCTCGGTGCTCGCCGCGGCCACCGGGGGAGAGGCCCCCGAGGACGGCTACGCGGGCGCCTACATCGACGACCTCGGCCGCCGGGTGCTCGCCGCCCGCCCCGACATCGCCGACCTCGACGCCGACGAGGCGGTGATCGTCGCGCGCGATCTCGCCTACGAGTACCAGCTGGGCGAGATCCAGGCCTCGCTCGCGCGCTTCAACGTGCACTTCGACGTGTGGTTCTCCGAGCGCGTGCTGCACGCACAGCCCGAGGACGGCGGGCCGAGCCTCGTCGACGAGGCGGTCGACCGGCTGCGCGCCCAGGGACACGTGTTCGACCAGGACGACGCGGTGTGGGTGCGCACGACCGCGTTCGGCGACGACAAGGATCGCGTCATCCGACGCTCGAACGGCGAGTACACCTACTTCGCCGCCGACGCCGCCTACTACCTGAACAAGGGCGACCGCGGCTTCGCGCACAAGATCTACCTGCTCGGCGCCGACCATCACGGCTACGTGCACCGACTCAAGGCGCTCGCGGGCGCGGCGGGCGACGACCCCGACCGCGACATCGAGGTGCTCATCGGCCAGCTCGTCTCGGTCAACGGTGCACGCCTCAGCAAGCGCGCGGGCAACATCATCGAGCTCGACGACCTGCGGGACTGGCTCGGCACCGACGCGCTGCGCTACTCCCTCGCGCGCTACCCGGCCGACTCGCCGCTGACGCTGGACCCCGAGATCCTGCAGAAGCGCACGAACGACAACCCGGTCTTCTACGTGCAGTACGCCCACGCGCGCACGCACAACGTCGCCCGCAACGCGGCCGACTCCGGGGTCGACCGCTCGGCCTTCGCACCCGAGCTGCTCACGCACGAGACCGAGAGCGCGCTGCTCGGGGCGCTGCAGGAGTTCCCGCGCATCGTGGCGTTCGCCGCCGAGGTGCGCGAGCCGCACCGCGTCGCGCGCTACCTCGAGGAGCTCGCCGGTCTCTATCACCGCTGGTACGACAACTGCCGCGTCATCCCGCTCGGCGACGACACGATCGACGACGTGCACCGCACCCGCCTGTGGCTCAACGACGCCACCGGCCAGGTGCTGCGCAACGGCCTCGATCTACTGGGTGTGAGCGCCCCCGACCGCATGTGAGGCATCCGTGACCGACGACGCCCCCTCGACGTTCCCGTTCGAGATCCCCGAGCAGGATGCCGCGCCGCGCCGCCGGCGCCGGTGGGTCGTGTGGGTCGTCGCGATCGTCATCGTGGCGGTGCTCGCCGTGGCGGCCTGGTTCGCCGGCGACGGGATCGCCCGTGCGATGGTGACCTCGGTCATCCAGCAGCAGGTCAAGAGTCAGCTGGCGCTCCCGGCAGATCAGCAGGTCGACGTGCAGTTGTCGGGTCAGGTCATCCCGCAGCTCATCGGCGGGCGTCTCGACGACGTGCGCGTCTCCTCGTCACAGGTGAGCGCCGGAGGGGTGACGGGCGCGGCCGACGTCACGCTGCACGGCCTCGACCTGTGGAACGATCACGCCATGACCGGCGGCGAGGGCACCATCCGCCTCGACGAGCAGCAGCTGCGCACCCTGCTCGCCGCACAGCAGGGATTCCCTGCGGAATCGGTCGGGCTGGCCGCGCCGAACGTGACGGCCTCGAGCCAGCTGTCCTTCCTTGGCGCGCAGATCCCGGTGTCGATCGCGCTCACGCCGTCCGCGAAGGACGGTGCACTCGTGCTCACCCCGGCCTCGCTCCAGATCGCGGGCGCGACGGCCACCGCCGACGACGTGCGGGCACGATTCGGGGCGCTGGCCGCGCCGCTCACCCAGTCCTGGACGATCTGCGTGGCCGGCAGCATCCCCCGTGGCATCACCCTCACGGGGGTCTCGGTCGAGGCATCCGATCTCGCGGCGACGTTCTCGATCGACGGCAGGATCCTCACCGATGCCTCGCTGCGCCAGAAGGGCTCGTGCGGCTAGCCGCCCATCCCCGGCGCTGTATGCCCGGTGCCCTAGACTCGTGCCGTCCCGTTGTGTCACCGCGCCGCACGGTGCGGGCGCGTGGGTTTCACCGCGCCGCAGCATCCGTCGATTGGTTCCCGTCCGTGTCCGCCTCGCCCGACCGCCCCACCGTGCCGACCTGGCTCGAGGTGCCGCGCGACGCCAATGACCTGGCTGAGCGTGTGTGGCCGGCGTCGGCGACACGGGATGCCGCGGGCGCGCTGCAGCTCGCGGGCGTCACCGCACCGGCGCTCGCGGCCCGCTTCGGCACCCCTCTCTACGTGATCGACGAGGACGAGGTGCGGGGCCGTGCTTCCCACATGCTCGCGGCCTTCACGGCGGCGGCGGCACGACATGGGGTGTCGGCGCGCGTCTACTACGCCGGCAAGGCGTTCCTGTCGACCGAGGTCGTGCGCTGGGTGACCCAGGAGGGTCTTGCCGTCGACGTGGCGAGCGAGGGTGAGCTCGCCGTCGCGCTCGCGGCCGGCGCGGACCCGTCCCGCATCGGCGTGCACGGCAACAACAAGTCCGTCGCGCAGCTGGAGCGCGCCGTCGCCGCGGGCGTCGGCTCGATCGTCCTCGACAGTCTCGAGGAGCTCGATCGGCTCAGCGCGATCGTCGCTCGCACCGGGGCGACCCAGCCGGTGCTCGTGCGGGTCGTGAGCGGTGTGCACGCCGAGACCCACGACTTCCTCGCGACCGCCCACGAGGACCAGAAGTTCGGCTTCGCCCTCGCCGATGCGCCGGCGGTCGTCGCCCGCATCCGTGCGACTGTGGGCCTGCAGTTCATCGGACTGCACTGCCACATCGGCTCCCAGATCTTCGGGTCTGCCGGCTTCGCCGAGTCGGCCCGCCGTCTCGTGGCCGTGCACGCCGAGCTGCTCGCCGCCGGTGCCGTGCCCGTGCTGAACCTCGGTGGCGGGTTCGGCATCGCCTACACCCGGGTCGACGTGCCGAGCCCGATCGACGAGCTCGCGGAGCAGATCGTCGACGGTGTCGCGCTGGCGTGCGCCGAGCGCGGCATCCCGATCCCCCACCTGGCCTTCGAGCCCGGACGCGCGATCGTCGGGCCCGCCGGCGTCACGCTGTACACGGTCGGCACGGTCAAGCCGGTGCGGGTCTCCGACGACCTCACCCGCACCTACGTGAGCGTCGACGGCGGGATGAGTGACAACGCCCGCCCCGCGCTGTACGGCGCCCACTACTCCGCGCGACTCGCGAGCCGTGTGAGCAGCGCCGATGCGGCACTCGTACGCGTGGTGGGCATGCACTGCGAGTCCGGCGACATCGTCGTCGACGCCGAATACCTTCCCGGGGACGTCGCCGCCGACGACCTGCTCGCCGTGCCCGCGACAGGTGCCTACTGCTTCTCGCTCGCGAGCAACTACAACTACGTGCCCCGCCCGCCCGTCGTCGCCGTGCGCGGCGGCGAGGCGCGCGTGATCGTGCGCGGAGAGACCATCGATGACCTCCTGGCGCGCGATGCCGGGGTCGCCCTCGAAAGGAACGCATGACCGACTACCGACTGCTGCGCGTCGCCCTGTTGGGCGCCGGCGCGGTGGGCAGCCAGGTGGCCGCCCTGCTGCTCAAGCACGCCGACGAGCTCGCCGACCGCGCGGGCGCCCGTCTCCAGCTCGCAGGGATCGCCGTGCGCAGCCTCGACGCCCCGCGCGACACGGAGCTCCCTCGCGAGTTGTTCACGACCGACGCGGCGAGCCTCATCGCCTCGAGCGACATCGTCATCGAGCTCATCGGCGGCATCGAGCCGGCCCGTGAACACATCCTGAGCGCGATCGGCTCGGGCGCCGACGTCGTCACCGCGAACAAGGCGCTGCTGGCCACCCACGGCCCCGAGATCTTCGAGGCCGCCGACCGCGTGGGCGCCTCGGTCTACTACGAGGCCGCTGCCGCCGGCGCCATCCCCATCATCCGTCCGCTGCGCGACTCGCTCGCGGGCGATCGCGTGCGACGCATCATGGGCATCGTCAACGGCACGACGAACTACATCCTCGATCGCATGGACACCGAGGGTGCCGAATTCTCCGACGTGCTCGCCGACGCGCAGCGCTTGGGATACGCAGAAGCCGACCCGACCGCCGACGTCGAGGGCTACGACGCCGCGCAGAAGGCCGCGATCCTCGCAAGCCTTGCCTTCCACACCGCTGTGCCGCTCGAGGCCGTGCACCGTGAGGGCATCACCGCCATCGACAAGGCGATCATGGATGCCGCGCGTCACGCCGGCTACGTCGTGAAGCTGCTCGCGGTGTGCGAGCGCCTCGACGGACAGGACGACAGCCCGACCGGTGAGGCGATCTCGGTGCGCGTCTACCCGGCGCTCGTTCCCCGCAGCCACCCCCTCGCGAGCGTCCACGGCGCCAACAACGCCGTGTTCGTCGAGGCCGAGGCCGCCGGCCCTCTCATGTTCTACGGCGCCGGCGCCGGCGGCGTGCAGACCGCGTCCGCCGTGCTCGGCGACGTCGTGTCGGCCGCACGCCGTCACATCGCCGGCGGTGTCGGCGTGGGGGAGTCCACGCGCGCCAACCTCCCCGTCGTCGAGGTCGGCCGCGTCGTGACCCGCTACCAGATCACGCTCGAGGTCGTCGACCAGCCGGGCGTCCTCTCCACCGTCGCCGGACTCCTCAGCGACGGCCACGTCTCGATCGCCACGGTCGAGCAGACCACCACCATCGGTGAATCGGATGCCGCGGCCACCGCGCGTCTGGTCATCGGCACGCACAAGGCCAAGGAGCAGGACCTGAGCGCCACCGTCGAACAACTCGCCGCGAGCGAGGTCGTCGCACGGGTGGTCTCGGTGCTGCGCGTCGAAGGGAACTGACATGGCACACGTCTGGCGCGGAGTCCTGCGCGAATACGCCGACCGCCTCGGGGTGACCGAAGCATCCACCGTCGTCACGCTCGGGGAAGGCGGCACGCCGCTCATCCCGGCCGCGGCGCTGTCCCAGCGCACGGGCGCCGACGTCTGGGTGAAGTTCGAGGGCATGAACCCGACCGGCTCCTTCAAGGATCGCGGCATGACCGTCGCGCTCTCCCGCGCCGTCGAGCACGGCGCGAAGGCCGTCATCTGCGCGTCGACGGGGAACACGTCCGCGTCGGCCGCGGCCTACGCGGCGCACGCCGGCATCACCGCCGCCGTGCTCGTGCCCGAGGGCAAGATCGCGATGGGCAAGCTCAGCCAGGCGGTCGCCCACGGCGGGCGCCTCATCCAGGTGCGCGGCAACTTCGACGACTGCCTCGAGATCGCCCGCGAACTCGCAGCGCACTACCCGGTGCACCTCGTGAACTCCGTCAACCCCGACCGCCTCGACGGCCAGAAGACCGCGGCCTACGAGGTCGTCTCGCAGCTCGGCGACGCCCCGGACTTCCATTTCATCCCGGTCGGCAACGCCGGAAACTACACGGCCTACACCCGCGGCTACCGTGAGGAGGCCGACCGCGGTGTCTCGACCCGCGTGCCGCGCATGTTCGGGTTCCAGGCCGAGGGCTCGGCGCCGCTCGTGCGGGGCGAGGTCGTGAAGAACCCCGAGACGGTGGCGAGCGCCATCCGCATCGGCAACCCCGCCTCCTGGGACTTCGCGATCGAGGCGCGAGAGGCCACCGACGGCTACTTCGGCGCGATCGACGACGCACGGATCCTCGCGGCGCAGAAGCTCCTCGCCGAGACGGCGGGCGTGTTCGTCGAGCCGGCCTCCGCGATCAGCGTCGCGGGCCTGCTCGACCGTGCCGAGGCGGGCGTCATCCCCGCCGGCGCGCGTGTCGTGCTCACCGTCACCGGCCACGGGCTCAAGGACCCCCAGTGGGTGCTCAAGGGCGCGGACGGCGTCGACGTGACCCCCACGGTCGTCGACGCGGCGACCAGCGAGGTCGCCTCGGTGCTCGGCCTCGCGCCCGCCGAGGCATCCGCGTGAGCGTGCCCCCGGGTCGTCGCGCCGTCGTCCGCGTGCCGGCGACGAGCGCGAACCTCGGCCCGGGCTTCGACACGCTCGGCCTCGCGCTGAGCGTCTACGACGAGGTGACGGTCACAGCCCTCGCCGACGACCGTCTCGAGATCGAGGTCACCGGCGCGGGCGCGGACGGTGTGCCGCGGGATGCCTCGCATCTCGTCGTGCGTGCGATGGCCTACGCGTTCGAGGCCGTGTCGCGCACGCTGCCCGGCATCCGGCTCGAAGCCCACAACGTCATCCCCCACGGCCGCGGCATGGGGTCCTCCGGCGCCGCGGTGGTGTCGGGCCTGCTCGCCGCGAAGGGCCTGCTCGAGGGTGACGTCGAGCTCGGCCCCGACCTGCTGCTGCGCCTCGCGACCGAGCTCGAGGGGCACCCCGACAACGTCGCGCCGGCGTTGTTCGGCGGCCTCACGATCGCCTGGGTCGACGAGCTCGGTCCGCAGCACAAGAAGCTGCTCGTGCACCGCGGCGTCTCGCCGATCGTGTTCGTGCCCGAGTTCACCATGTCGACGTCCGTGGCGCGCTCCCTGCAGCCGCTGCAGGTGTCGCGCGAGGACGCGGTGTTCAACGTGTCCCGCTCGGCGCTGCTGATCGCCGCGCTGACCCAGAGCCCCGAGCTGCTGATGGCCGCCACCGAGGACAAGCTGCACCAGAATTACCGGGCCGCAGCGATGCCGGAGACCGATCTCCTCGTGCGCGAGCTGCGCGCGGCGGGGTTCCCCGCCGTCGTGTCGGGGGCGGGCCCGAGCGTGCTCGTGCTCGCCGACGGCCCGGGCCGTCGCCTCGAGGCGGCGGCCCTCGCCGCGACGCGCACCGAAACGCCGTGGGAGGCGCTCATGCTGGCCGTCGATGTGAGGGGTGGTACAGTGAACACCGACGCGGAGGGTGCCTCGTAACGTCGTTTACACGGCCTCCGTCGCAATCTGCGAAACCGCGCGATCCCTGAAATCCGATTTCCGAGCCACGCTCGATCGGTCCCGAGGATCCTCTTCGGGTGGGCGGATGTCTCTCTGTCGATGTCCGTAGTCGTCGCGCGCCCCATCCTCTACAAGGGAGTACTCGTGGAGTCCATCTCCGAGATCCAGACCGAAGACAACACCACCCCGGCCGACGCGGCGCTGCCGTTCGAGGGCCCCGACATCGAGGTGCCGAGCGACCAGCCGGCGCCGGCCGATGCCACCCCCGCGGCCGCCGACGCGCCCGCTGCCGAGGCCGACGCACCCGCGCGCAAGACGGCCCGTAAGCCCGCCCGCCGCCGCGTCTCGGCACTCGCCGCCGACCTCGGCGTCGACGCCAAGACCGTCATCGCTCGCGCCGCCGAGCTCGGTGCGAGCCTGAAGAGCGCGCAGTCGGCCGTCGACGACGACCTCGCTGCGCAGCTCACCGCATCCTTCGCCGAGCCCGCTGACGCCGCCGCGGTCGAGCCGGCGGCGGTCGACACCGTCGAGGGTGACCTGGCCACCGAGGGGGATGCCGCGGCATCCGCCGCCGACGAGGCGCCGGCCGACGCCGCCGCGGCCGGTGAGACCGAGGGCGCCGAGCAGGCCGACGGCGAGCCCGCCGAGGGCGAGCAGCCCACCGGTAGCCGTCGCAGCCGTAGCCGCAACCGGAACCGCAACCGCAACCGCAACGCCAACGGCGGCGAGCAGGGCCAGGCGCCCGCCGCGAGCGAGTCCTCGGACGACGCGCAGGCCGCCCCGGCGATCGCCGGCGGCGCGCAGACCCCCGCCCAGAGCCGCAACCGTCAGCGCAACAAGCGCCGCGGTCAGAGCCAGACCGGTGACGAGTTCGAGACCGAGATCGGCGAAGACGACGTGCTGCTGCCGATCGCCGGCATCCTCGACGTGCTCGACAACTACGCCTTCGTGCGCACGACCGGCTACCTTCCCGGCCCGAGCGACGTCTACGTCTCGCTCGGTCAGGTCAAGAAGTACAACCTGCGCAAGGGTGACGCGATCGTCGGCGCGATCAAGCAGCCGCGCGAGAACGAGGCACCCAGCCGCCAGAAGTACAACGCCCTCGTCAAGGTGGACTCGGTCAACGGCCTCGCCCCCGACGACGCCGAGAACCGCGTCGAGTTCGGCAAGCTCACCCCGCTCTATCCGGAGGAGCGCCTGCGTCTCGAGACGGCGCCGGAGAAGCTCACGCAGCGCATCATCGACCTTGTCGCCCCCATCGGAAAGGGTCAGCGCGGCCTGATCGTCGCGCCCCCGAAGGCGGGCAAGACGATCGTGCTGCAGCAGATCGCGAACGCGATCGCGACCAACAACCCCGAGGTCCACCTCATGGTCGTGCTCGTCGACGAGCGGCCCGAAGAGGTCACCGACATGCAGCGGACGGTCCGCGGCGAGGTCATCGCCTCGACCTTCGACCGTCCCGCCGAAGACCACACCACCGTCGCCGAGCTCGCCATCGAGCGCGCCAAGCGCCTCGTCGAGCTCGGTCGCGACGTCGTCGTTCTGCTCGACTCGATCACCCGTCTCGGCCGCGCCTACAACGTCTCAGCGCCCACGAGCGGCCGCGTGCTCTCGGGCGGTGTGGACGCCTCGGCGCTGTACCCGCCCAAGCGCTTCTTCGGCGCGGCGCGCAACATCGAGAACGGCGGCTCGCTGACGATCCTCGCGACGGCGCTCGTCGAGACCGGCTCCAAGATGGACGACGTCATCTTCGAGGAGTTCAAGGGCACCGGCAACAGCGAGCTGCGTCTCTCGCGCCAGCTCGCCGACAAGCGCATCTTCCCGGCCGTCGACGTGAACGCGTCGAGCACGCGCCGCGAGGAGATGCTGCTGTCGGCCGACGAGGTCAAGATCACGTGGAAGCTGCGCCGCGCACTCGCCGGCCTCGACGCCCAGCAGGCGCTCGAGGTCGTGCTCGGCAAGCTCAAGGAGACGCAGTCGAACGTCGAGTTCCTCGTGCAGATGCAGAAGTCGATCCCGGCGCCCGCCGGTGGCGGCCACTCGCACGGACACGAGAACAACATCCGCTGATCCGGGTTCGCCGTGGCTGAACCCGCGATGTTCGACTCGGTCCGCCAGCTGATCGACGAGCACAAGGCCGTCCAGGAGGAGCTCTCCGACCCGGCCGTGCACGCCGATGCGGCGCGCGCGAAGCGCGTCAACCGGCGCTACGCCGAGCTGTCGAAGATCGTGCACGCCTACGAGGCGTGGGGCGCGGCATCCGATGATCTGGATGCCGCGCGCGAGCTCGCCCGCGAGGACGACGCCTTCGCGGCGGAGGTCCCGGCGCTGCAGGAGCGCCTGGCGACCCTGCAGGAGCGCCTGCGACGCCTGCTGATTCCGCGTGATCCCGACGATGCGCGCGACGTGATTATGGAGATCAAGCAGGGCGAGGGCGGCGCGGAGAGCGCGCTGTTCGCCGCCGACCTGCTGCGTATGTACCTGCAGTACGCCGCCTCGATGGGGTGGAAGACCGAACTGCTCGAGCGCAACGAGTCCGACCTCGGCGGTTACAAGGACGTGCAGGTCGCGATCAAGGGCGCGGCCAGCGACCCGTCGCAGGGCGTGTGGGCGCATCTGAAGTACGAGGGCGGGGTGCACCGCGTCCAGCGCGTTCCCGCGACCGAGTCACAGGGACGCATCCACACCTCGACGACCGGGGTGCTGGTGTTCCCCGAGGTCGACGAGCCCGAAGAGATCCACATCGACGCGAACGACCTGAAGATCGACGTCTTCCGGTCGTCGGGGCCGGGGGGTCAGTCGGTGAACACGACCGACTCCGCGGTACGCATCACCCACCTCCCGACAGGCATCGTCGTCTCGATGCAGAACGAGAAGAGCCAGCTGCAGAACCGCGAGGCGGGAATGCGCGTGCTGCGCGCACGCCTGCTCGCCCAGCAGCAGGAGGAGCTTGCGGCGGCCGCCTCCGACGCGCGTCGATCGCAGATCCGCGGCATGGACCGCTCGGAGCGCATCCGCACGTACAACTTCCCCGAGAACCGCATCGCCGACCACCGCACCGGCTACAAGGCGTACAACCTCGACCAGGTGATGGACGGCGCCCTCGCGCCGGTCATCGACGCGTGCATCGCCGCGGACGAGGAAGAGCGTCTCGCGGCCCTCGCCGCGGACTGATCACACGCCGCGCCCGCTGCGCACCCATGCGCACCTCGCACCGCGCGCGGTCACGCCGCGCCCCACCTCGGGCCGCGTCATCCGCGACCTCGTCGCCGCCCCGCGGGCCGTGTCAGATGTGGTACTCGGGCGTGGTCAGGATGCTGCGCGTGTCGTCGCCGTCGCGGCGCGGGCGCGCCTTGGCGGGAATGCCGACGATCACGGAGTCGTCGGGCGCGTCGCGCGTGACGACGGCGTTCGCGCCGATCACGGATCCCGCACCGATGCGGATCGGGCCGAGCACTTTCGCGCCCGCGCCGATCGCCACTCCGTCGCCGATCGTGGGGTGGCGCTTGCCGGCGTCGCGCGTGCGACCGCCGAGGGTGACCCCATGGTAGAGCAGCACGTCGTCGCCGACCTCGGCCGTCTCGCCGATGACGACGCCCATGCCGTGGTCGATGAACAGGCGCCGGCCGATCGTGGCGCCCGGGTGGATCTCGATACCGGTGAGCCAGCGGGTCAGCTGCGAGCCGGCGCGGGCGAGGAAGCGCACCCGGCGCACCCACAGCGCATGCCACACGCGGTGCGACCACACCGCGTGCAGCCCGGGATAGAGCAGCGCGATCTCGAGGGAGGAGCGGGCGGCGGGGTCGCGGAGGCGGGCGGCCGCGAGATCCTCCCGCAGCCGCCGCAGCATCCCGCCGCCCGTCATCTCACTCCTCGCGCAGGTGCTCGTAGAGCGCGGTCGAGAGGTAGCGCTCGCCGTTGGACGGGATGATCACGACGATGTTCTTGCCGGCGGCCTCGGGGCGCGCAGCGATCTGCTGGGCGGCCCAGAGCGCCGCACCGGACGACATGCCGACGAGGATGCCCTCGCGGGCACCGGCCTCGCGGGCGACACGGATCGCATCGTCGAACTCGACGTCGATGACCTCGTCGATGATCTCGCGGTTGAGGATCGCGGGCACGAAGTTCGGGCCGATGCCCTGGATCTTGTGCGGTCCCGGGTGGCCCTTGGTGAGGATGGGGGAGTCGGCCGGCTCGACGGCGATGACCTTCGCGCCGGGCACGCGCTCCTTGAGCACCTCGCCGACGCCGGTGATGGTGCCGCCGGTGCCGATGCCGGCGACGAAGTAGTCGACCTGGCCGTCGGTGTCGCGCAGGATCTCCTCCGCGGTGGTCTTGCGGTGGATCGCGGGGTTCGCCTCGTTCTCGAACTGGCGGGCCCACACGGCGCCGGGGGTCTCGGCGACGATGCGCTTGGCCTCTTCGACGGCGAACGACATGCCCTTGGTGGGGTCGGTGAGCACGAGCTCGGCGCCGAACGCCTTGAGCAGCAGGCGGCGCTCCTTCGACATCGACGCGGGCATCGTGATGATGACGCGGTAGCCGCGGGCGGCGCCGACCATGGCGAGGGCGATGCCGGTGTTGCCGCTCGTGGACTCGACGATCGTTCCGCCGGGCGTGAGCTCGCCGGAGGCCTCCGCGGCGTCGACGATCGCGATGCCGAGGCGGTCCTTCACGCTGGATGCGGGGTTGTAGAACTCGAGCTTGCCGAGGATGTGGCCGCCGAGGCCTTCGCCGATGCGGCTGAACCGCACGAGCGGCGTGTTGCCGAACGCGCTGGTGATGTCGTCGTGGATCGCGGGCATGTCGGGGCTGCCTTCTCTCGCTGGTTCCCTGTCGTCGCGCGTCTATGCGCGCACCGCGCCCAGCCTATGCGAGCGGATGCGATGAGGAGGCTGTGTGACGGGAGCCGGGTCGGCGGTGCGGCCGATAAACTGGGCGGCGCCCATGCCCGAGACCGCACCGCACCCCGGCGATCTGCCCGACGTCGTCGCGCCCGAGCGTCCTGAGACGCTCGCCGACGCGCTGCGCGCCGCTGCGGCAACCCTCGCGCGTGCGGGAGTGGCAGACGCGACCGTCGACGCCGAGCTGCTCGCGGCACACGTGCGCGGCGGCGGGCGCGGCGAGGTGCAGGCGGCTGCGCTGCGCGGCGACGCGATCTCCGAACCGGATGCCGCGTCCCTCGCGTCCCTCGTCGAGCGCCGCGCTGCGCGCGAGCCGCTGCAGCACATCACCGGCCGCGCGCCGTTCCGCCACCTGGAGCTGAGGGTCGGCCCGGGGGTGTTCGTGCCCCGCCCCGAGACCGAGCTGCTCGCGCAGATCGCGATCGATGCGCTGCGCGCCGCGGCATCCCCTTCGCCGATCGCCGTCGATCTCGGCACCGGATCCGGTGCCATCGCACTGTCGCTGGCGACCGAGGTGCCGCATGCGCGGGTGCACGCGGCCGAGAACTCCGTCGACGCCTTCGTGTGGACGAAGGAGAACTTCGCCGAGGTCGGCGCCGAGAACGCACGTCTCGCGTTCATCGACCTGGCCGTCGCGTTCCCCGAGCTCGACGGCACCGTCTCGGTGCTGGTGTCGAACCCTCCCTACGTGCCGGATGCCGCGACCCCCCGCGACCCCGAGGTGCGGCTGTTCGATCCACCCGCGGCCCTCTACGGAGGCGAGGACGGCCTCGACGTCGTGCGCACCCTCGCGCAGGTCGGGCTGCGACTCGTGCACTCCGGCGGACTCATCGCCATCGAGCACGGCGAGCTGCAGGGAGCGGGCGTGAGGGACGCGCTCGCCGAGGCCGGGTGGCGCTCCGCGGCGACCCACCGCGACCTGACGCTGCGCGACCGGGTCACCACGGCGCTGCGGCCCTGACCGCCCAGCCGGGCCGAACTAGACTGGCCCGGTCATGTCTTCCCTCTTCGATTGCCGCGACGAGGCCGAGCTTCTCGCGGGCATGCGTCAGGCGCGCCAGGCCATCGGTCGCGGCGAGCTCATCGTCCTCCCCACCGACACCGTCTACGGCGTGGCCGCCGACGCGTTCTCCCCGGCTGCCGTCGCGCGTCTGCTGGCGGCGAAGGGCCGTGGCCGTCAGCAGCCCCCGCCTGTGCTCGTGCCCGGCGTGAACACGCTGCGGGCGCTCGTGAGCGAGGTGCCCGAGCCCATCGACCGCCTCATCGGCTCGCACTGGCCCGGCGGGCTCACGATCGTGCTGCCGGCCCAGCCCTCGCTCGCCTGGGACCTCGGTGACACCCGCGGCACCGTGGCCGTGCGCATGCCCGCCCACCGTCTGGCGATCGAGCTGCTGGAGGAGACCGGACCGCTCGCGGTCTCGAGCGCCAACCTGACCGGCGCCCCGGCCGCGATCGTCGCGAAGGAGGCGGAGCGGATGCTGCGCGACAGCGTCGCCGTCTATCTCGATGACGGCCCGGCCACCGCGGGCTTCGCCTCGACGATCATCGACGCCACCGGGCTCTGCGCCGGTCGTCAGGGAACCGTGCGCGTCCTGCGCGACGGGGTCGTGTCCCGCGCCGAACTGCGCTCCGTGCTGGGCGACGCGCTCGAACCAGACCCGGGGACGTGAAGCAGTACCTGTTCACCGCGCTGGTCACCGCGGTGCTCACCTTCGTGCTCGCCGGGGCGGTGTGGCGCCTCGCGCTGCGCTTCAAGCTCTACCCGGCCATCCGCGAACGCGACGTGCACACGCGGCCGACGCCGCGCCTGGGGGGCATCGCCATGTTCCTCGGCATCGTCGTGGCCTTCGGATTCACCGCGCAGAACGACTTCTTCCACCGTGTGTGGATCGACCCGCAGCCGGTCCTCGCGATCCTCGCCGCGACCGTGCTCATCGTCGCTGTCGGCATCGCCGACGACCTGTGGGACCTCGATTGGATGATCAAGCTCGCGGCGCAGGTCGGCGCGGCCGCGATCATCGCGTGGTTCGGGGGCATCCAGATCTACTCGCTCCCCGTCGGCGGCCTCACGGTGGGGTCGAGCTGGATGAGCGTCGTCCTCACGATCCTCTCGATCGTGGTGGTCATGAACGCGGTCAACTTCATCGACGGGCTCGACGGCCTCGTCGCCGGCGTCGCGCTCATCGCGAACGGCGTCTTCTTCGCGTGGTCCTACCTTCTGGTGCGCGACACCGGCCAGAGCACGTACTCGAACCTCGCCTCCCTCATCGCCGTCGTGCTCGTCGGCGCGTGCGTCGGGTTCCTCCCGTGGAACTGGAGCCCCGCGAAGATGTTCATGGGCGACTCCGGCGCGCTCATGCTGGGACTCCTCATGGCCACCAGCGGCATCGCCGTCACGGGTCAGCTCAACCCCGCGACGCTCGACCCCGAGACCCTCGGACGCTCGCAGCTGCTCGGTGCCTTCATCCCGGTGCTGCTCCCGGTGGCCGTCGTCATCCTGCCGCTGCTCGACTTCGGTCTCGCCGTGATCCGGCGCACGGGGGCGGGGCGCTCGCCCTTCTCGCCCGACCGCAAGCACCTGCACCACCGGCTGCTCGACCTCGGTCACTCCGACCGCTCGGCCGTGCTGATCTTCTACGCATGGGCCGCCATCGTCGGGCTCGCCGTGCTGCTCATGTACATCGCGACCCGTGAGAACTGGCCTGGCCAGTACTGGATCGGCGTGGGCTTCGGCGTCCTCGGTGGCGCGGCCTGCGTGATCGTCACCGCCCTGCCGTCCCGGCGCCGCCGCCCCGACCCCCGAGCGAAAGACCCCGCATGATGTCGTCTCCCGTTTCCAGCACTCCCGTCCTGCGGGCCACGCTCCAGTGGTCGGCGTGGGCCGCCCTCGCGCTCGCGGTCATCGCGGGCGTGGCCGGGTTCATCGCCGCCGGCCCCTCCGGCCTCGTCAGCGGGCTGGCCGGTGTCGTCGTCGGCGCGGTGTTCCTCTCGATCACCTCGGGCAGCATCCTCATCGCGAACCGCTGGTTCGGCGACGCGCTCTATGTGCCGATCTTCTTCGCGATCGTACTGGGCGGCTGGCTGCTGAAGATCGTGCTGTTCGTGGTCGCGATGCTCGTGCTGCGGGGGCAGCCGTGGATCGCTCCGCAGGTCTTCTTCCTCGCGCTGGTCGCGGCTGTGATCGGGTCCCTCGTCGTCGACGTGGTCGTGCTGGCGAGGATGCGGCTGCCCCATGTCAGCGACACGACGCTCCCGACCGACCCGGAAGCGGGGGAGCGCAAGGACCCGCAACCTCCGAGCGGCACCTGAACCCCCAGCGGTTTGATAGGGTTGGACGCGCACCCGACCGCGAGCGCCTGAGTGCCGGCCCTGGGGTGCACCCCGACCCATCGTCGTACCGATTTCTTTCGGTGCCCCGGAGCTGGAGCCTGTGCTGTTTCATCACGCTGCGACTGTGATCGCGAATGCCGAGTCCACGGGCGACGGTGGTTTCCACGCCCCCTCCATCGGAGAGTTCTTCCCTGACGCCGTGCTGTTCGCGGGAACGCCGTTCGCGCTGACGCGGATCAACCTGATCCAGATCCTGGCGACCGTCGTGCTGATCACGCTCTTCCTGGTCGCCACCCGTCGCATGCGCCTGGTGCCGACGCGCTTCCAGAGCGTCGCCGAACTCGGTCTCGACTTCGTGCGCAACGGCATCGCCCACGACCTGCTCGGCAAGAAGGACGGCAACCGCTTCCTGCCGATCCTGACCACCATCTTCTTCATGGTGCTGTTCATGAACCTCACGGGTGTCGTGCCGTTCCTGAACATCGCCGGCACGAGCATCATCGCGGTGCCGCTGCTGCTCGCGATCGTCTCCTACATCACGTTCATCTACGCCGGTGTCAAGAAGAGCCCGAAGAACTTCTTCAAGAACGCGCTGCTCCCGTCGGGCGTGCCGTGGCCGCTCTACTTCATCATCGTCCCGCTCGAGTTCCTCTCGACCTTCATCATCCGCCCGGTGACGCTCACCCTCCGTCTGCTGATGAACATGATCGTCGGGCACCTGATGCTGGTGCTCTTCTTCTCGGCCACCTGGTTCTTCACGGTCGAGCTCAGCGGCTGGTGGACGGCCCTCGGTCTCGGCACCCTGGCCTTCGGCTTCGTCTTCACCCTCTTCGAACTCTTCGTCGCCTTCCTCCAGGCGTACGTCTTCACGATCCTCACCGCGGTCTACATCCAGCTCGCGGTCGCGGAAGAGCACTGATCCGGTCGGCATCCGCCGCCCACAACCGAAAGGAATAACCCCGTGGACGCAACTACGGTTCTCGCCGACGTCTCCGGTTCGCTCGCGACGGTCGGCTACGGTCTCGCCGCCATCGGCCCCGCCATCGGCGTGGGCATCGTGGTCGGCAAGACCATCGAGGGCGTCGCCCGCCAGCCCGAGCTCGCCGGCCGCCTCCAGGTGCTGATGTTCATCGGTATCGCCTTCACCGAGGCCCTCGCGTTCATCGGTATCGCGACCGGCTTCATCTTCGGCTTCTGATCGCGAACGACTTCAAGTAAGGAGACAGGATGCTTCCCGCTCTTGTCACCCGCGCCGCCACGGAGGCGGGGCAGAACCCGCTGCTGCCCGCGGTCTACGACATCGTGTGGTCCGCGGTCTGCTTCGTCGTCATCCTCCTGGTGTTCTGGCGTGTGATCCTGCCGCGCATGCAGAAGCTGCTCGACGAGCGCTCTGCGGCGATCGAGGGCAACATCGCGAAGGCCGACGAGGCCCAGCGCCAGGCCGAGGCCGCGCTCGAGGAGTACACCGCGCAGCTCTCCGCCGCCCGCAAGGAGGCCGGTGAGATCCGCGAGTCCGCCCGCGAGGAGGGCAAGCAGATCGTCGCCGAGGCGAAGGATGCCGCGACCTCCGAGGCCGCACGCGTCACCGCACAGGCCCACGCGCAGATCGAGGCCGAGCGCCAGGCGGCCCTCGTCTCCCTCCGGGGTGAGGTCGGTGCGCTCGCGCTCGATCTCGCCGGCGGCGTGATCGGCGAGAAGCTGAAGGACGATGCGTCCGCGCAGGGCGTCGTCGACCGCTTCCTCGCCGACCTCGAGGCATCCGAGAAGGCGACGAAGTAATGGGCGCCGCGACCACTCACGCACAGGAGGCCGCGAACGCGGCACTGTCGACGACGGCGGGTGTCGACCTCACGGTCGCCACCGAGCTGTTCCAGGCAGCGCGCGCGCTCGCGCACCGTCCGACCCTTGCCGGCGCACTCGCCGACTGGGCGGCGACCCCGGAGTCGCGCGCGAAGGTGGTCGAGGACGTCTTCGGCGCCGCCGTGTCGCCCGTCACCCGTCAGGTGCTCGCGGCCGCAGCCGTCGAGCGCTGGTCGTCGGCGCACGACTTCGTGTTCGGCGTGGAGGAACTGGCCGTTCGTGCCGCCTCCAAGGCCGCGCCGTCCGCCGACGTCGAGGGTGAGCTGTTCCGGGTGTCGCGCACGATCGCCGACAACCCGCAGCTCGAGCTCGCGCTCGGCAGCCGGCTCGGCGACGCCGAGGCGAAGGGCGTGCTCGTCGAGACGCTTCTCGGCGGACGTGCGTCCGAGGCGACGACGCTGATCGTGTCGTCGCTGGTGCGCCAGCCGGGCGAGCGCCGGGTACGCGAGGTTCTCTCGCGCGCCATGCGCGTGGTCGCCGCGGAACGCGAACGCACCGTCGCGACGGTCGTGAGCGCTGTGGCGCTGACCGACGCGCAGACCGAGCGACTGGGCGCGGCGCTGGCCGCGCGTTATGGCACGCAGGTCTCGATCAACACGGTCATCGACGAGTCGATCGTCGGCGGCCTGCGCATCCAGATCGCGAACGACGTGATCGACGCGAGCGTGTCCACCCGTCTGGCGGATCTCCGCCACCGACTGGCGGGCTAACGGGACCTCCCTCCCGACGATGAGACTTCGGGGCGATGGCCCCATGAACGAAGGAAGACAATGGCAGAACTCTCCATCAGCCCCGACGTCATCCGTGACGCGCTGAAAGACTTCGTCGCAGCGTACGAGCCCACGGGGGCCGCGGCCACCGAGGTCGGCACCGTCATCGACGCGGCCGACGGCATCGCCCACGTCGAGGGCCTGCCGGGCGTGATGGCCAACGAGCTCGTCACGTTCGCCGATGGCACGCAGGGCCTCGCCCTGAACCTCGACGAGCACGAGGTCGGTGTCGTGGTGCTCGGCGAGTTCGCCGGCATCGAGGCGGGCCAGGAGGTCACCCGCACGGGCGAGGTGCTCTCGGTCGCCGTCGGCGACGGCTACCTCGGTCGCGTGGTCGACCCGCTCGGCAACCCGATCGACGGTCTCGGTGAGATCGCGACCGAGGGCCGTCGCGCGCTCGAACTGCAGGCTCCCGGCGTCATGCAGCGCAAGAGCGTGCACGAGCCGATGCAGACCGGCATCAAGGCGATCGACGCGATGATCCCGATCGGGCGCGGTCAGCGCCAGCTGATCATCGGCGACCGCCAGACCGGCAAGACGGCGATCGCGATCGACACGATCATCAACCAGAAGGCGAACTGGGAGTCGGGCGACCCGACCAAGCAGGTGCGCTGCATCTACGTCGCCATCGGCCAGAAGGGCTCCACGATCGCGGCCGTCAAGGGTGCGCTCGAGGACGCCGGTGCGCTGGAGTACACGACCATCGTCGCGGCCCCTGCGTCCGACCCGGCCGGCTTCAAGTACCTCGCTCCCTACACCGGCTCGGCCATCGGCCAGCACTGGATGTACGGCGGCAAGCACGTCCTGATCATCTTCGACGACCTGTCGAAGCAGGCTGAGGCCTACCGCGCCGTGTCGCTGCTGCTGCGTCGTCCGCCGGGCCGCGAGGCCTACCCCGGCGACGTCTTCTACCTGCACTCGCGTCTGCTGGAGCGTTGCGCGAAGCTGAGCGACGAGCTCGGCGCGGGGTCGATGACGGGTCTCCCGATCATCGAGACCAAGGCGAACGACGTGTCGGCCTACATCCCGACCAACGTGATCTCGATCACCGACGGTCAGATCTTCCTGCAGTCCGACCTGTTCAACGCGAACCAGCGTCCGGCTGTCGACGTGGGCATCTCGGTGTCCCGCGTCGGTGGTGACGCGCAGGTCAAGTCGATCAAGAAGGTCTCGGGCACGTTGAAGCTCGAGCTGGCGCAGTACCGCTCGCTCGAGGCGTTCGCGATGTTCGCGAGCGACCTGGATGCCGCGTCCCGCCGTCAGCTCGCCCGTGGCGCGCGCCTCACCGAGCTCCTCAAGCAGCCGCAGTACTCGCCGTACCCGGTGGAGGAGCAGGTCGTCTCGATCTGGGCCGGCACCAACGGCAAGCTCGACACGATCGAGGTCGCAGACATCCTGCGCTTCGAGCGCGAGCTGCTCGACCACCTCCGCCGCTCGACCACGATCCTCGACACCCTGCGTGAGACGAACGTGCTCAGCGACCAGCTCGTCACGGAGCTCGAGAGCGCGGTCGACGCGTTCACGCTCGAGTTCCAGGCGGGCACGGGAGCGGGCATCGGCTCGGTCGGTCGCGAGGAGTTCGACGCCGCGGACGCCGATGACGTGAACCAGGAGAAGATCGTCAAGGGTCGCCGCGGCTGAGCCGCGGGAAGAGCAACTATGGGCGCACAACTCCGGGTCTACAAGCAGAAGATCTCCTCTGCTCAGACGACCAAGAAGATCACGAAGGCGATGGAACTCATCGCGGCTTCGCGCATCCAGAAGGCGATGGCGCGCGTGCGCGCGTCGTCGCCCTTCTCGCGGGCCGTGACGAGCGCCGTCTCCGCCGTGGCCACCCACTCCAACATCGATCACCCGCTGACCCGGGAGCGCGAGGTCGTCCGCCGCTCGGCGGTGGTCATCTTCTCGTCCGACCGCGGTCTCGCGGGCGCGTTCAACTCACAGATCCTCCGTGAGGGACTCGAGCTCGCGCAGCTGCTGCGCGACGAGGGCCGCGAGCCGGTGTTCTACCTCGTGGGACGCAAGGCGGTGGGGTACTTCCAGTTCCGACGCATCACGAGCGCGGCCGAGTGGACGGGTGACACCGACACCCCGCAGTTCTCGACGGCCGAGGAGATCGCGGCGGCGCTGCTCGACGCGTTCGCGCTCGGTGGCGACAACGGCGGCGTCGACGAGATCCACCTCGTCTACAACCGCTTCGTCAGCATGATGACCCAGTCGCCCGAGACGGTCCGCCTGCTTCCGCTGGCGGTCGTCGAGGCGGAGGATTCGGCCTCGCACGCGGTGTACCCGCTGTACGAGTTCGAACCCGACGCCGAGACGGTGCTCGACGCGCTGCTGCCGGTCTACATCCAGAGCCGCGTGTTCAACGCGCTCCTGCAGTCGTCGGCCGCGAAGCACGCGGCCACTCAGAAGGCGATGAAGGCGGCGAGCGACAACGCCGACAAGCTCATCACCGACTACACCCGCCTGCGCAACAACGCGCGTCAGGCCGAGATCACTCAGCAGATCGCAGAGATCGTCGGCGGCGCCGACGCTCTCTCGTCGGGCAAGTAGAGACAGGAAGACAGGACAATGACTCCCTCCGCCACCGCCGAGAAGGCCCCCACCGAGGTCGTCGGGCGCGTTGCACGCGTGACCGGCCCTGTGGTCGACATCGAGTTCCCGCACGACTCGATCCCCGACATCTACAACGCGCTCACCACCTCGATCACGATCGACGGCGAGAGCACCCCGCTGACCCTCGAGGTCGCCCAGCACCTGGGTGACGACCTCATCCGCGCCATCGCTCTGAAGCCGACCGACGGCCTCGTGCGCGGCCAGGAGGTGCGCGACACCGGCGGCCCCATCTCGGTGCCGGTCGGCGACATCACCAAGGGCAAGGTCTTCAACGTCACGGGCGACATCCTCAACGGCGCTCCGGGGGAGACCGTCGAGATCACCGAGCGCTGGGGCATCCACCGCAAGGCGCCGAGCTTCGACCAGCTCGAGTCCAAGACCGAGATGTTCGAGACGGGTATCAAGAGCATCGACCTGCTCACTCCCTACGTGCAGGGCGGCAAGATCGGCCTGTTCGGTGGTGCGGGCGTCGGCAAGACGGTCCTCATCCAGGAGATGATCCAGCGCGTCGCGCAGGACCACGGCGGTGTGTCCGTGTTCGCCGGTGTCGGCGAGCGCACCCGTGAGGGCAACGACCTCATCGGCGAGATGGAGGAGGCGGGCGTCTTCGACAAGACGGCGCTCGTGTTCGGCCAGATGGACGAGCCGCCGGGGACGCGTCTGCGCGTCGCCCTCTCGGCCCTCACCATGGCCGAGTACTTCCGCGACGTGCAGAAGCAGGACGTGCTGCTGTTCATCGACAACATCTTCCGCTTCACGCAGGCCGGTTCCGAGGTGTCGACCCTTCTCGGTCGCATGCCGTCCGCGGTGGGCTACCAGCCGAACCTCGCCGACGAGATGGGTGTGCTGCAGGAGCGCATCACCTCGACCCGCGGCCACTCGATCACATCGCTCCAGGCCATCTACGTGCCCGCCGACGACTACACCGACCCGGCCCCGGCGACGACGTTCGCCCACCTCGACGCCACGACCGAGCTCTCCCGTGAGATCGCATCGAAGGGTCTGTACCCGGCGATCGACCCGCTCACTTCGACGAGCCGCATCCTCGACCCGCGCTACATCGGTGCGGACCACTACCGTGTGGCCACTGCCGTGAAGCAGATCCTGCAGAAGAACAAGGAACTGCAGGAGATCATCGCGATCCTCGGTGTCGACGAGCTCTCCGAAGAGGACAAGATCGTCGTGTCGCGTGCACGTCGCATCCAGCAGTTCCTCTCGCAGAACACCTACATGGCGAAGAAGTTCACCGGTGTCGAGGGCTCGACCGTCCCGATCAAGGAGACCATCGAGTCGTTCGACGCGATCGTGAAGGGCGAGTTCGACCACGTCGCCGAGCAGGCGTTCTTCAACGTCGGCGGCATCTCCGACGTCGAGGCCAAGTGGGCGCAGATCCAGAAGGAGAACGGCTGATCATGCCGCTCAACGTCACCCTGGTGTCGGCCGAGGCGGAGCTGTGGACCGGCGAGGCCAGCCTCGTCGTCGCCAAGACCGTCGAGGGCGAGATCGGTTTCATGGCCGGACACGAGCCGGTGCTCGCGATCCTCGCCAGCGGCCAGGTGCGCATCACCGGCGCCGACGGCGCGAAGGTCGTCGCGGATGCCTCGGACGGGTTCATCTCCGTCGAGGAGGACGTGGTGACGATCTTCGCCGGTCACGCGACGCTGGTCGCCTGACGTCGATCCCTCGTTCGACGCGCCGTCCGTGATCCACGGGCGGCGCGTCGCCGTCTGACCCGGAGGGTCTGCATGCTGGTGCTGCTTCCGCCGTCCGAGACCAAGCGTCCCGGAGGACGCGGCACGTTCGCCCTTGAGCGGCTGTCGTTCCCCGAGCTCGACCTTCCGCGCAGGGAGGCGATCGCCGCGCTCGCTGCACTGTCTCTGGACCCTGAACGTGCAGCGACCGTGCTGGGGCTGAGTGCCCGTCAGCGAGACCTCGTCGCCGTCAACGCGGCGATGCCGCACGCGCCGACGCTGCCGGCCATCGATCGGTACACGGGGGTTCTCTTCGATGCGCTCGACGCCCACAGCCTCGACGCCTCGGCTCGGCGGTGGCTCGGCGGTCACGTCGCCATCCAGACGGCGCCGTTCGGGCTGGTCGGTGCGACGGACCACATCCCCGACTACCGCTTGTCCGCGGGTGTCTCGTTGCCGGGTATCCCCGCTCAGCCACGGCACTGGGGCGCGCCGACGACCGCCGCGCTGGTCGCGGCATCCCGATCATTCGTGCTCGACCTGCGCTCCGAGGCCTACGCCGCCCTCGGGCCGGTGCCGAGCGGGGTGCCGAGCACCTACGTGCGGGTCGTCGCCGATTCGGGCGACGGCGAGGTGAGGGCCCTCAACCACTTCAACAAGCGCACCAAGGGTCTGCTGGTGCGTCTGCTCGCCACGGGTCGTCCGCCGGTGCGCTCGCTCGCGGGCTTGGCATCATGGTTGCGCGCGCACGACGTGCGGGTCGACACGACCGACGCCGCCGAGTGGCGGGTGCACGCGCTCCACTGAGCGCGCACACGACGGAGGGGTCGGGATGCCGCGGCATCCCGACCCCTCCGTCGTGACGATTACTTGATGAAGCGGAAGTTCACCGGGTAGCGGTAGCTGCCGCCGGCGTTCACACGCACACCACCCATGATCGAGAAGATGATGTTCACGACCCAGAGGGCGAAGAGCACGAACCCGATGAGGATGCCGAGGAACCACAGCGGCGTGAAGCCGATGATCGTGTTCACGATGATCCCGGCGATGTAGACGAGCTCCCACGTGATCTGCCAGTTCAGGGCTTCCTTGGCCTCGACGTTGGTGCGGGGTCCGCGGTCCTTGAGGATCAGCCAGATGATCAGCGAGGGCAGGAAGCCGACGATGCCACCGATGTGGGCCCACATCGCGGCCGTCTTGTCGGACTCGGGGCTCAGGGGCTGTGCGGGAGCAGCGGAGTAGGCCGGCGGAGGCGTCGGCTGTTCGGGAGTGGGGGTGGAGTCGCTCATGGGATGGCCTTTCGGAAGGCTAAGGACGGGCGATGGACGTCATCGGCCCGGCCGCGGCTGGCGGCTTACCTGAAAAGGTACTGGGAACGCTGTTCTCGGTGCAATCATCATCCACGCCGAGCCGTCACCCAGCGCCATCTCCGGGTCGCAATCCCGCCGTTTCCCTCAGGGGCCGGGAGCGTTCCCCGTGTCGGGCGCAGGGGTTAGCGTGGACCCGTGGCCACGTCTCCCGCTCAGCGCCGTGTCGGCGCCTCCGGTCTGCTCGTCTCCGCCGCCGGGCTCGGCTGCAACAACTTCGGGCGCGCGGGCACGCGCACCGAGACGGTCGAGGGAACGCGTGCGGTGATCGATGCGGCGATCGACGCGGGCGTCACCCTGTTCGACACCGCCGACGTGTACGGCCGGGAGTTCGGGCTCAGCGAGACGCTGATGGGGGAGGCCCTCGACGGTCGCCGGGACGAGGTTCTCCTCGCGACGAAGTTCGGCCACGCGGCGCTGGCACCCGCGCACCTCGGTGCGTCGAAGGGGTCGCGCTCCTACATCCGCTGGGCGGTCGAGGGATCGCTGCGGCGGCTGCGCACTGACCACATCGACCTCTATCAGCTGCACACCCCCGATCCCGACACCCCCATCGAGGAGACGCTCGATGCCCTCCGCGATCTGGTGCGCGAGGGGAAGGTGCGCTATCTCGGGCACTCCAACTTCGCAGGGTGGCAGATGGTCGCCGCGGATGCCGCGGCATCCGATGTGCCCTTCATCTCGGCGCAGAACCACTACAGCCTGCTGGCTCGCGGCTCCGAGCGCGAGGCGCTGCCGGCCGTCGAGCACCTCGGCCTCGGGTTCTTCCCCTTCTTCCCCCTCTACAACGGACTGCTCACCGGCAAGTTCACGCGCGCCGGCGGGCCGGCCGACAGCCGCATCATGAACGTGCGCCCGCACCTGTGGCGCGACGCGCCCTGGGATGCTCTCGAGGGGTATCAGCGCTTCTGCGACGCGCGCGGCATCACCATGCTCGAGGCGACGTTCGGCTGGCTCCTCGCGCGCCCCGCGACCTCGAGCGTCATCGCCGGGGCGACGTCTGCCGAACAGATCGCGCAGAACGCGGCGGCATCCACCGCGTGGCACCCGACTGCCGCGGATCTCGCCGAGATCGACGCGCTGATTCCGCTGCCCGCCGACCCGGCCGCCTAGGAGGACACCATGCTCGGAACTCTGCTCGTGCGCTACCTGCGGCCGGCGTGGCCGCTCATCGTCGGCGTCGTCGTCTTCCAGCTCGCCCAGTCGGTGGCGTCGCTGCTGCTGCCGACCCTCAACGCCAACATCATCGACCAGGGCGTTGTCGCGGGCGACATCGGGTACATCTGGAACACGGGCGGCCTGATGCTCGGCATCAGCCTGGTGCAGATCGTGTGCGCGATCGTCGCCGTCTACTTCGGATCGCGCCTGGCCATGGGGATGGGCAAGGACCTGCGCCACGACATCTTCCACCGCGTGGTCGGCTTTTCGCAGCGCGAGGTCGGCACGTTCGGGCCGCCCTCCCTGATCACGCGCAGCACCAACGACGTGCAGCAGGTGCAGATGCTGGTGCAAGTGTCCGCGACCCTCATGATCTCGGCGCCCATGCTCGCCATCGGCGGCATCATCATGGCGATCACGCAGGACACCGGCCTGAGCTGGCTGATGGCCGTGTCGATCCCGGTGCTGCTGATCATCGTGGCGCTCATCGTCTCCCGCATGGTGCCGGCCTTCAGCCTCATGCAGAAGCGCATCGACCGGGTCAACCAGATCCTGCGCGAGCAGCTCAGCGGCATCCGGGTGGTGCGCGCCTTCGTACGCGAGGACACCGAGCGCGCCCGGTTCGGCGCCGCCAGCGGTGACCTGATGCGCACCGCGACGACCGCCGGAAACTACATGGCGCTCATGTTCCCCGCGGTGATGCTCGTGCTGAACGTCTCGAGCGTCGCCGTGATCTGGTTCGGCGCGTTCCAGGTGCAGAGCGGCGGTGTGCAGATCGGCACGCTGTTCGCGTTCCTCAGCTACCTGATGCAGATCCTCATGGGTGTGATGATGGCGACGTTCATGTTCGTGATGATCCCGCGCGCCGCGGTCTGCGCGACGCGCATCGGCGAGGTGCTCGACACCGAGCCGTCGGTCGCCGCTCCGGCCGTTGCCGCCGCTGCTCCTTCGCGCACCGGTCGGATCGAGTTCGTCGACGTCGACTTCACCTACCCCGGTGCCGATGCGCCCGTGCTGCACGATCTCACGTTCACGATCGAGCCGGGGACGACGACCGCCGTGATCGGATCCACGGGTGCCGGCAAGACGACCCTGGTCGGACTCATCGCGCGACTGTTCGACGCGACCGAAGGCTCGGTGCGGGTCGACGGGGTGGATGTGCGCCAGCTCGACCCCGACGACCTGTGGTCCCGACTCGGACTCGTGCCGCAGCGCGCGTTCCTGTTCTCGGGCACGGTCGCCTCGAACCTGCGCTACGGCGACGTCGCGGCATCCGATGACGACCTCTGGGCCGCGCTCGAGATCGCCCAGGCCGGGGACTTCGTCCGCGCGATGCCCGAAGGCCTCGCCGCACCGATCGCACAGGGGGGAACGAACGTCTCGGGCGGGCAGCGGCAGCGCCTCGCGATCGCCCGCGCGCTCGTGAAAGCGCCACCCGTCTACGTGTTCGACGACTCGTTCTCGGCTCTGGATCTGAGAACGGATGCCGCGCTGCGCCGCGCGCTCGCTGTGCGCGTGCCCGGGGCGACGAAGGTGATCGTCGCCCAGCGAGTCTCGACCATCGTCGGGGCCGACCAGATCCTCGTGCTCGACCACGGCCGCATCGTCGGTCGGGGGACGCACGACGAACTCTTGGCATCCAACGACACATATCGCGAGATCGTCGATTCGCAGCTCGCGGCGGAGGAGGCAGCATGAGCGGGCCGGGAGCTGGTCGCGGGCCGATGCGGGGCGGCGGTCGCGGGCCGTTCGGAGGACAGGGGGCGCCGGCCGAGAAGGCCGACGACTTCGGCCGCAGCGCCTGGCGGCTGCTGGGCACGCTGCGACCGTGGCGGATCGCGCTCATCGGCGTCGTCGTCCTCGGTGCGGTGAGCGTGTTCCTGAGCGTGCTGGGTCCCAAGATCCTCGGCAACGCGACCGATCTCGTGTTCGCCGGCTTCCTCTCGATGCACATGCCGTCGGGAGTGACCCGTGACCAGGTCATCGAGTCGCTGCGCGCGCAGGGCCAGACCCAGCAGGCCGACCTGCTGTCCGGGGTCAACTTCACCCCCGGTGCCGGCATCGACGTGAACGCACTCGCCGGAGTCATCATCACGGTGCTCGTGATCTATGTGATCGCGAGCGTCCTCAGCTGGGCGCAGGCGTACATCCTCAACGTCGTGGTGCAGCGCGCGATGAACCGCCTGCGCGGCCAGGTGGAGGAGAAGATCCACCGGCTCCCGCTCGCCTACTTCGACACCGTGCAGCGCGGCGAGCTCCTCTCCCGGGTGACGAACGACGTCGACAACATCGGACAGACCATGCAGCAGACGTTGTCGCAGGTCGTGGTCTCACTGCTCACGGTCGTGGGCGTCTTGGTCATGATGTTCGTCATCTCGCCCATCCTCGCCGTGATCGCGCTCGTGACGATTCCGCTGACCATCGTGGTCACCGCTCTGGTCGCGCGTCGATCGCAGAAGCTGTTCGTCGCCCAGTGGCGAGCGACAGGTGTGCTGAATGCCCGCGTCGAGGAGACGTTCTCGGGCCACTCCGTGGTGAAGGTGTTCGGCCATCAGAAGGAGGTCGAGCGGGACTTCCTGGCCGAGAACGACGAGGTCTACCGGGCCAGCTTCGGCGCCCAGTTCGTGTCCGGCATCATCATGCCGGCCATGATGTTCATCGGAAACCTGGTCTACGTCGCGATCGCGGTGGTCGGCGGCCTTCAGGTCGCAGCCGGCGCGCTCTCGATCGGCTCCGTGCAGGCGTTCATCCAGTACTCGCGCCAGTTCACCCAGCCTCTCAGCCAGCTCGGCTCGATGGCGAACCTGCTCCAATCGGGAGTCGCCAGTGCCGAGCGGGTGTTCGAGCTGCTCGACCAGCCCGAGGAGACGCCCAACCCTCGTGACCCGGAGACCGTCGATCCCACCGCGAGCGAGCTGCGGTTCGACGACGTCGCCTTCCGATACGTCGCCGACTCCCCGCTGATCCACGATCTGTCCCTCGCGGCGACGCCGGGGAGCACGGTCGCGATCGTCGGGCCCACAGGCGCGGGAAAGACGACGCTCGTCAACCTGCTGATGCGCTTCTACGACATCGACGACGGCGCGATCACGCTCGACGGGCTCGACACCCGGCGGATGACTCGCGCCGACCTTCGCGCGCGCACCGGCATGGTGCTGCAGGACACGTGGCTGTTCGCCGGGACGATCCGTGACAACATCGCGTACGGCGACCCCGAGGCATCCGAGGAACGACTCGTCGAGGCGGCGACCGCCGCCTACGTCGACCGGTTCGTGCACGCCCTGCCGGACGGCTACGACACCGTGCTCGACGACGACGCGGCGAACCTCAGCGCGGGGGAGCGGCAGCTCGTCACGATCGCGCGCGCGTTCCTCGCAGACCCGCGCATCCTGATCCTCGACGAGGCGACGAGCTCGGTCGACACCCGCACCGAGCTGCTGATCCAGCGGGCCATGTCGCGCCTGCGGGCCGACCGCACGTCGTTCGTGATCGCGCACCGGCTCTCGACGATCCGTGACGCCGATCTCATCCTGGTGATGGAGGACGGCGCCATCGTCGAGCAGGGATCGCACGACGAACTGCTTGCGCGCCGCGGCGCCTACTGGCGGCTCTATCGGGCACAGTTCGACGACCCGGCGAGCATCGATGCGGAGGAGCCGGTACGGTGACGGGCCGGCCCGTGGAGCGGCTCGGGCGGCTGCGGGCGGTTCCATTAGGATGTGAGGGCGCTGCGGGCAGGTGTGTCCCGGCGTCCACCCGACGAGAGGATGCCGTGTGCCCGAGCTGACGACGAGCGCGCACGACGTGCCGCTCCCGGCGGGCCCGATCCACCTGCGGTGGGCGGCGGCGACCGACACCGGCCGACGCCGCGAAGTGAACCAGGATGCGGTGCTCGCCCGCTACCCGTTGTTCGTCGTGGCCGACGGCATGGGCGGGCACATCGGCGGAGAGATCGCCAGCGCCTCCACCGTCACCCGCCTCGGCGACCTGGTCGATCATGGCAGCGTCACTCCCAAGGGCATCGAGAAGGCACTCGGACGGGCCGTCAAGGACATCGCCTCGCATCCGGAGACGACCGACGAGGGCACGGGAACGACCGTGACCGGCGTCTATCTCGACACCGCCGTGCGCGACCCGCACTGGGTCACGCTGAACATCGGCGACTCTCGTGTCTACCTCCTCCGCGCCGGCACCCTCGTCCAGATCACGACAGACCACTCCGTCGTGCAGGAGCTCGTCGCGGCCGGGCGGCTGAGCCCCGAAGAGGCCGAGCAGCATCCGTACGGCAACGTGATCACCCGCGCGGTCGGGCCGACCGACAGTGTGCGACCCGACTACGTGCGCCTCGACATCGTCGACGGCGATCGCTTCGTCGTGTGCTCCGATGGGCTGACCAAGGAACTCACCGACTTCGGCATCCAGCACTTCCTCCGCGAGCACGCCGACCCGGCTGATGCCGTCTCGGCCATGCTCGAGGCCGCCCTCGAGAACGGCGGCCGCGACAACGTGACGATCATCGTCGTCGACGTGTCGGCGCCGGGCTACGGCCACGACGATGACGTCGACCGCGACGACGCCGACGACGACGCGCCCACCAACCCGGTTCCCGTCGTCGGGCCCTGACTCTCCTCCACACCGACGGTGACGGAGGCGGCAATCCACCGCCGTCGTCCGACCGCACCCGCGGGCCGCGTCCGACTGCTGGACTCGACGCATGTCCGGCACACCACCCACCCTCGCCCCTCTTCCGGTGGCTGTGCGCCTGCCGGCGACCCCGGACTCGCCCCGTCGGCCCGGGATCCCGATGTTCGCCGCCATCGCGCCTGTGGCCGGAGCAGTGGGAATGTGGCTGCTCACCGGATCGGTCGCGATGCTCTGGTTCGCCGCCCTCGGCCCCCTCATCGCCGGGGCGACCCTTCTCGACGGCGCCCGCACGCGGCGCCGCGAGCGGCGGGCGGCATCTCGCAGCTTCGAGGCCGAGCTCACGCGGGCCGCGGCGGAGATCGCTGGACGTCACGACGACGAGCGCCGCCGTCTTCGAGCGGTGCATCCCGATGTCGCCACGATCGCCGCGTCGCCCGACGAGATCTGGCGGATCGTCCCCGGCCGCGCCGCGCGGGTCACGGTCGGGCGCGGGTCGATCCCGAGCGCCGTTCCGGTCGACGGCGGCGCCGGCGACCCACGTGTCGAGGAGCTGCGACACGCGGCTGCGGTGCTCGACGACGCGACGGTGACGGTGCCGGTCGACGCGGGGATCGCGGTGGTCGGCCCGCGAGTCGCGGCATCCGCCGTCGTGCGCGCCCTTGCCGCCCAACTGGTCCTCACCCGTCCGCCGGGGGAGCTGCGCGTCGTCGTCCCGCGCCGAGACGCCCACCCGTGGGCGGATGCCCTGCCGCACCGCCGCGCGACAGAAGGTGCCACCCTTGCGCTGCTGGAGCCCGGCGACATGCCGCCGGGCGAGGCCCGGATGCTGATCGCGCGCGTGGACGACGGCGCCCCGCCGCCGCCGTGGTGCGCGGCGGTCATCACCCTCGACGGTGCCCTCCACGGGCGCGTCGACTACGCCGGATCGACGCTCCACATCGTGCCCGAGGCGCTCGGCGCCGACCAGGCCCGTGAGATCGGCAACCTACTTCGTGAGCGCGGTCGCGCCATCCTCGGCGCAGGGGACGCGACCGAGACCGTGCCGCTCGCCGCACTCGTCGACCGCGGACGCCCGCCACGGCCTGGCACGCTCGAGGTGGCGTTCGCCGCCACGCGCGCCGGCGCGATGCCTGTGGACCTCGTGGCCGATGGTCCGCATGCGCTCGTGATCGGCGTGACCGGATCGGGCAAGAGCGAGCTGCTCATCTCGTGGGTGACGGCGCTCGCGCTGCACCACACGCCGGCCGAGGTCACGTTCCTGCTCGCCGACTTCAAGGGCGGCACGGCCTTCGACGCCCTCGCGGCGCTGCCGCACACGGCGGGCGTCATCACCGACCTCGACGGCGTGGGCGCCCGCCGGGCGATCGAGAGCCTGCGAGCCGAGATCCGCACCCGTGAGGCGGTGCTCGCACGCGCGGGCGTGAGGGATATCCGCGACGCCGACGGACTGCTGGCTCGGCTCGTGATCGTGGTCGACGAATTCGCCGCCCTTCTCGACGCCCATCCGGAGCTCGCAGCCGTGTTCACCGACATCGCCGCCCGTGGGCGCGCCCTCGGCATGCACTTGGTGCTGGGCACCCAGCGCGCGAGTGGCACGGTACGGGACGGGTTGCTCGCCAACGTTCCGCTGCGGCTGGCCCTGCGTGTGACCGATCCGCATGACAGCCGATGGGTGATCGGCGACGATGCCGCCGCAGCCCTGCCGGGCGACCTCGCGTCACGGGGGCTCGCGTTCGTCCGGCGCCCGTCGGATGTCGCTCCCGTGCGCGTGCGCGTCGCGCTCACGGCACGCGAGGACATCGCCGCCGCGGCGGAGGCGGACACGTGCGAGGTGAGGCCGCCGTGGCTTCCGCCGCTTCCCGCTCGCGTGCCGCTGCGCTCTCTCGACCGCGCCGGACTCGCACCGCGCACGGTGCTCCTCGGGGTGCGCGACGAGCCCGAGCGGCAGCGCCGCACCACCGCCGTGCTCGCGCCGCACGATCGGGGGCTGCTCGTGGTCGGCGGCTCACGCTCCGGAAAGTCCGCGCTCCTCGCCGTCGTGGCGGCGCAGGTGCCGGCGGCCTCTCTGGTCGCACTCCCCGACGATCCTGAACGACTCTGGGACGCCCTCGTGCGACTCGACGAACAGGGGATGCCGCGTCGCGGTGTGCTCCTGCTCGATGACCTCGATGCCGTCGTCGCCCGGTTCCCCGCCGACTACGGTGCGGTCGTGCAGACGCGTCTCGAGCGCGTCGTGCGCTCGCTCGGTGATGGCGATGCCCGTGCGGTGGTGACGACTCAGCGGGTCTCGGGCGCTGCCGCCCGAATCGCGGAACTTCTGCCCCACCGCGCCGTCCTCGCGCTTCCGGGCCGCTCCGATCACGTCGCCGCGGGAGCAGCGTCGTCCAGCTTCTCAGCCACACGCCCACCTGGCCGCGCCGTCTGGGGAGACCACGAGGTCCAGTTCGCGCTTGCCGCGGATGCCCACGATGCTCCGAGCGCTCCGGACGAGCGCGACGCCGAGAGTGCGGATGCACCGATCTGGCGACCGACGATGCCGCTCGCCGGTGTCGTCGTGCGCGGTGCGCGCGCGACACGCGGCCTTCGCGAGGCGCTTCGCGGCCACGGACTCGCCGTGCACACCGTCGCCGAGGTCGTCGCCGAGTCTGGCCGCCTCGACGACGACACCACTGGTCGGGTCGTGATCGTCGGCGACGCTGACGACTGGCAGCGCGCGTGGGCGGTCCTCGGGCGCGTGCGGGGGCACGGGGAGCTCGTCATCGACGCCGGCCACGGCGGGGAGTATCGGTTGCTGTCGGGAGAACGCGACCTTCCGCCGTATTGGCGCTCGCCCCGCGGTCGCGGGTGGCGTCTCGCCGACGGCGAGGTCACGCGCGTCACCCTTCCCGGTGTGCTCTGCTGACGCTCGGGCCGCGCAGGAGTCAGACGGTGGGTCGGATCGCTCCCACCGGAGCGCCGCCCCCGCGCACGACGAGATCGAGTGAACGGATCGCCGCGGCCGCGGCATCCGCCGTCAGGGCCCCCGCGCGCTCGAGCAGACGGACGGCGACGGCGCTCGCCGCGCGCGGCGAGCCGTCGAGCACCTTCAGTGCCGCGGTCGTGCCGTCGGGTGCGGCCATGATCATGACACCCTCGGCACCGCGCTTCGCGAAGACCCCGAGCGACGTGATGAGGGTCGTGTCGGCCGTACCCGGCCCCGCGATGGTCCACGGGTTCTCCCGCACCGCGCGCACCAGTTGCGCACCCAGACGGTGCATCGCGAACGGAGATCGCTCCGACGCCGTCGCGAGACGATGGATGCCACGGGCGAGCCCGATGAGGCTCACCGCGTGCACGGGCGCTCCGCACCCGTCGATCGCGGTGACCGCGGGCCGCTCGCCTGACAGGCGCTCGACCGTTTCGCGCACATGCACCTGAAAGGGATGGTCGATCTCCAGGTAGCCGTTGACGTCCCACCCGCTCGCGCGGCATGCGGCGAGCATCGCCGCGTGCTTGCCCGAGCACTCCATGCGCACCCGCGTCTTCGGGGAGTGATCACGCACCAGCGCATCCCGGGTCTCGACATCGTTCGGCCAGGCCGCCGGGCATTGCAGCGCGTCCTCCGTGAGATCCACCGACTGCAGGATGCCGCGCACGACATCAGCGTGCCGGTCGGTGCCCGTGTGGCTCGCCGTCGCCAGGCCCCGCTGTACATCGTCGAGCTCTGCCCCGGCGGTGAGCGCTGCCACCGCCTGCAGCGGTTTCAGCGACGATCGAGGGAGGATGGGCGCCGCAGGGTCGCCGAGCCGCAGCACCTCGGCGCCGTCGGCGGCGAGCACGACGGCGCTTCCCGCATGGCGGGACTCCACGAAGCCGTTGCGCTCGACGACGGCGAGCTCGGCGGCATCGGCGATGCGGAAGGTCTCGGGCATCCCCCCAGCCTATCGTCGGGCCTCTCCGCCCCCACCGCCTCGTGTGCGTCCGGCCGGTGCGAGACTGGGCGCATGATCGGCGAGCACACCTATCGCGTCCGTGCCACCTGGGATGGCAACCGGGGAGCGGGAACCACCGGCTACCGCGACTACGATCGCGCGGTCACGTTGGCGATCGACGGCAAGCCGGACCTCGCTGCGTCCTCCGACAAGCCGTTCCGCGGAGATCCGACACGATGGAACCCCGAAGATCTTCTCCTCGCGGCGCTGTCGGAGTGTCACCTGCTGTCCTACCTTCACGCCTGCGTCGCCGTCGGCGTCGTCGTCACCTCGTACGAGGACGACGCTCACGGGGTGATGCGCGAGGACGGACGGGGCGGTGGAGCCTTCGTCGACGTGGTGCTGCGCCCGCGGGTGACCGTCGCTGACGCGTCGATGGTGGCCGCTGCGGAAGCCGCGCACGCGCAGGCGAACGAATGGTGCTTCATCGCCAACTCCGTCGCCTTCCCGGTGCGGCACGAGGCATCCGTCACCGTCGGTTGAGCGTCACGGGTGGTCCGCCCTCGTCGGCGCCAGTTCAGCGGCGCTCGTGGGGGAGCGCCTGCTTGATGCGCTCGATCGCGGTCGGAGCCGGCGGCTCGTTGTAGATTCCCGCGAGTTCCTGCTCGGAGAGGGCGTGGATCGCGGCCATGATCGCGTCCGTCGCCTGTCGTCGGGCGCGGCCCGACGACGCCGGGCCCAGGTGGCGCAGCTCGAGGGGTTCACCGAAACGCACGACCATGCGCGGGCGAAGCTTGGGCACCTTCGCGCCCACGGGCATGGCGAGGTTCGTGTTCTGAAGGCCGACGGGCACGACCTTCGCACCCGTCTGAAGCGCGAGGAACGCGACCCCGGTCCGCCCCTTGTACAACCGACCGTCGAGCGACCGCGTTCCCTCGGGGTAGAGCGCGACGGCCTTCCCCTCCTCGAGCATCTGCCGGTGCTGCTCGAGGGCGTCGAGTGCCGCCTGACCGGCGCCACGCTGAACCGGGCTCGCACCGAAGGACGTGAAGAACAGACGCGACAGCGCTCCCTTCAGCCCGGTGCCGGTGAAGTAGCTCGATTTGGCCAGGAAGTACACGGGACGCGTGGAGGTCACCGGGATGATCACCGAGTCGATGAACGACAGATGGTTGCTCGCGAAGATGACCGGGCCGGAGGTGGGGATGTTCTGGCGCCCCTCGACACGAGGGCGGTACACGAAGCGGGCGATGGGGGCGAGCACCGAACGCCCGAAGGCATATGTCGCCTTGGCGCGGTCGCGGCCATAGGTGGGTGCGACGTCGTCCGGAGGGCTCTGCTCGTCGTCGTCGTGAGGCACCAGACGAGGGTACCGCGCGACATATGCGCGCACGGTATGCCGCGGCATCCGTCGTTCTCAGGCATCGCATTAGGCGAGTGCGGTTAGATGGAGTGTTCCCCGACCGAATGAATCGCGAGGTGTTGCGTGCGTATCCGCTCCCTGACCACCCTGGCCGCTGTCGCCGTCGTCGCGGCCGCCCTGACCGGGTGCTCGGCCAACTCCACCCCGTCCCCGACCGCGAGCGCCGACCTCTGCTCGGCCGCGGCACCCTCCGGCTCGGCCTCCGACTCGGTGAAGGTCGCCGGCGACGCCGGCAAGCCGGCCACCGCCACCTTCACGTCGCCGCTCGAGACCTCGAGCATCGAGCGCACGGTCGTCTCCGACGGCACCGGCGCCGAGGTCAAGGCCGGCGACTTCGTCTCGTACGCGTTCACCGCGTACTACAGCGACAACGGCCAGCAGGCCGGCTCGCTCGGCTACACCGCCGGTGAGCTGCTGCCCCAGCAGCTGTCGCCGGAGTCGACCCTCGGCCAGTTCATCGGCTGCGTCAAGGTCGGCGCGCGCCTCGTGATCACGAACCCCTCGACCGAGTCGGCGCCGGGTGCCGTCTACGTGCTCGACGTGCTCGGCGTCACCCCCACCGCCGCGTGGGGAACCGCCCAGACCCCGACCGCGGGCTTCCCCACGGTGGCGCTCTCCTCGACCGGCGAGCCCTCGATCACGATCCCGAGCGGTGCCACCGCGCCGACGACGACCGAGGTCGAGACGCTCAAGAAGGGCGACGGCACCACCGTCGCCGAGGGCGACCAGGTGCTGCTGCAGTACAAGGGCGTGAAGTGGTCCGACGGGTCGACCTTCGACGCGAGTTGGGGCAAGAACGGCCCCACGACGCTCGGCACGAGCGGTGTGATCACCGGCTTCTCGAAGGCGCTCGTGGGTCAGACCGTCGGCTCGCAGGTGCTCGTCGTCATCCCGCCGGCCGACGGCTACGGCGAGAAGAGCGAGAGCAACACGAGCGCGCTCGCGGGGGAGACCCTCGTGTTCGTGATCGACATCCTTGCGACCCAGCACACGTCGACCAACTGATCGCCCGCTCGTGAGCGACCTCGCCGCGCCGCGGCGCGTCATCGTGCTCGGGTCATCCGGGTCGATCGGCACGCAGGCGCTGGACGTGATCTCCGCCAACCCCGAACGCTTCGAGGTGGTGGGGCTCGCGACCGGCTCGGCGCGCGAGGTGCTCGCCGAGCAGGCCGCGCGGTTCGGCGTCGCCGACACGGCACTGGGCGCCGACGCTGCCGAGCAGCTGGTTCGGGATGTCGCGTGCGACGTCGTCGTGAACGGGATCACCGGTTCGGTGGGGCTCGGGCCGACGCTCGCGGCGCTCGAGGCGGGACGTACCCTCGCGCTCGCCAACAAGGAGTCCCTCATCGTCGGCGGCGACCTGGTGAAGCGGGTCGCAACGCCCGGCCAGATCGTGCCGGTGGACTCGGAGCACTCGGCGATCGCCCAGGCGCTGCGATCAGGCAGTTCGGCTGAGGTGCGGCGCCTGGTGGTGACGGCGTCCGGCGGTCCATTCCGCGGTCGTACCCGTGACCAGCTCGCCGCCGTGACCCCCGCCGAGGCCCTTGCGCATCCGACCTGGAACATGGGACGGGTCGTCACGACCAACTCCGCGACCCTCGTCAACAAGGGTCTCGAGGTCATCGAGGCGCACCTGCTGTTCGATATCGACTACGACCGCATCGATGTGGTCGTGCACCCGCAGTCGATCGTGCACTCCATGGTCGAGTTCGTCGACGGGTCGACGATCGCGCAGGCATCGCCGCCTGACATGCGCCTCCCGATCTCCCTCGGCCTCGACTGGCCGCACCGGGTCGCCGGGGTGGGTGCGCCGATCGACTGGACCCGTGCCGCCGCGTGGACGTTCGAGCCGCTCGACGAGGAGGCCTTCCCGGCCGTCGCGCTCGCGAAGCAGGTGGGCCGGGCCGGATCGACCTACCCGGCGGTGTTCAACGCGGCGAACGAGCAGGCGGTCGACGCCTTCCACGAGGGACGGCTGCCGTTCCTCGGCATCGTCGACACGGTGCGCGCGATCGTCGACGAGCACGACGCTCCGACCAATCTCACGCGCGAGAGTCTCGCCGAGGCAGAGGCGTGGGCGCGCCGCGCAGCCGACGAGCGGATCGCCGCGGCATCCTGAGTCCGTTGGCGGGCCGCGAGGCTCGCCGGGTTGCATCGCGGCAGCGGAGCGGTCGAGCGACGCGTTGCCGGCGTCAGTACGCCGGGCGCTCCGGGTCGGACGCGGGCGTCGTGTCCGTGGGGTAGGGCACCGGCCAGTGCGGCTCGGGCACGGGCCAGCCGGCGTCGCGCAGCGCACGGCGGGCGAGTTCGCGCGCCGAGTACGGCGTGCGCACTCCGCGGATGTCGCGGTAGTCCTGGTGCCCGGGTCCCGCCCACAGGATCGCATCGCCCTCGCCGACGAGCTTCACGGCCTCGATGATCGCCCGCTCGGGCGGCGAGTACTCGTGGATCTCGGCGTCGGGTCGTGCCCGGCGCGCGCCCTCGAGGAGGGTCGCGCGGATCGTGTCGGGGTTCTCGCGTCGCGGGTGGTGGTCGGTGATGACGAGGATGTCGCTCCCCTCCACCGCCGTGCGGCCCATGTCGTGGCGCTTGGTCGCGTCGCGGTCACCGTCCGCGCCGAACAGCATCAGGACGGTGCCGGGCGTGACGTGCCGCACCGCCGCGAGCGTCTTCTCGAAGGCGTCGGGGGAGTGGCCGAAGTCGACGTAGACCGCCGGACCCCGGTCGCCGGAGACCCGCTCGGTGCGCCCGGGGAGGTACGCCTCGATGCGGCGCCCGTCGAGTGCGGCGACGATGCGCTCCCAGTCGTAGCCGGCCGCATGGATCATCGCGATCGCGAGTCCCGCGTTCGCGGCCATGTGCCGGCCGATCGTCGGAACGGTCGTGGTGAGCGTACGTCCCTCGGGGCCTCGCAGGGTGAAGTCGGTGCCGTCCTGGCGCTCGGCGAGGATCTCGACGGTCCAGTCGGCGCGCGCCGCGAGGGCGGGGTCGGCGGCGATGGCCGGGGTGCCGACGGTGGTGAACGGCACGCCGCTGCGGGACGTCACCTCGGCGGCGTACGGCGAGTCGAGTGCGATCACGGCCTGGCGTGCGCGTCCGGGGCGGAAGAGCTCGAGCTTGGCCTCGAGGTACTCGCGCATGTCGGCGTAGTCGTCGAGGTGGTCGTGGCTGAGGTTCGTGAACCCCGCGATATCGAACATGAGTCCGTCGACCCGGTGGCGGCTGAGGGCCTGGGCGCTCACCTCGACGGCGACCGCCTCGACCCCCTCCTCGCGCATGAGGGCGAGGAGGGCATGGAACTCGGATGCCTCGGGCGTGGTCAGTCGCGACACGATCACCCGTCCCGCGATGTGGCGTTCCGCGGTCGAGGAGAGTCCGGTCGTCACGCCCAGCTGACCGAGGATGCCTTCGAGCAGGTGGGAGGTGCTGGTCTTGCCGTTGGTGCCGGTGGTCGCGAACAGCAGCGGGAGGTCGTCGTCGGCGCCCGTGCCGTAGACCCACGCCGACAGTGCGCCGAGTCGCGCTCGGGGGTCGTCGACCACGACGATCGGCAGGCCGGCGGATGCCGCGATCTCGGCGCCCTCGGCATCGGTGATGACGGCGACCGCGCCGCGGGCCGCGGCATCCGTCGCCACTTCGGCGCCGTGCCGGTTGACGCCCCGGATCGCGACGAACGCCTCGCCGGGGCGCAGGTCCGCCGTGGCGAGTGTGAGGCCGCCGATCGTGACATCGCCGTCGAGTCCACGCACCTCGCCGTCGACCACCTCGGCGAGAGCGCGCAGCGATCGTGCGGGCGGGTGCGTCGGGCGGAGGACGGGCGGCAGGTTCGACGGTGTGGACATCGGTCCCATTCAACCAGAGCGACCCGCGCGCACCCGGGCGCCGAGCGCGCAGAGCGGGCACAGCGCACCTTGTCGGCCCGCTCCAAGACAGCCGGGGCTACCGTGGGGGCGTGACCGTTCTCGCATTCGTCATCGGAATCGTCGTGCTCATCGTGGGGCTCGCCGTCTCGATCGCGCTGCACGAGATCGGCCACCTCGTGCCGGCGAAGCTCTTCAAGGTGCGCGTGGGGCAGTACATGATCGGCTTCGGTCCGACCCTGTTCTCGCGACGCAAGGGCGAGACCGAGTACGGCGTGAAGCTCATCCCGCTCGGCGGCTACATCTCGATGGCCGGCATGTACCCGCCCTCCGAGTCGGAGCGCGCGGCGGCATCGGCCGACCCACAGGTCGCATCCGTGGGCGGTGGCGTCGCGACGGTGACCCAGACCGAGACGGACCAGGCGACGCCCGACGATCGTGCTCGGCTTCGACGCGGTCGCTTCTGGGCGACCATGGTGCAGGATGCCCGCGCGGCCAACGACGAGACGATCGCTGATGCCGACGACCGGGTGTTCTACCGGCTGTCCATGTGGAAGCGCGTCGTCATCATGCTCGGCGGCCCGTTCATGAACTTCGTGCTCGCGATCGTCCTGTTCGCGATCGTGTTCAGCGGCATCGGCCTGCAGACCGCGACCGCGACGGTCGCCTCGCTCAGCGCCTGCACGCCCGTCTCGTACTCGTCGCAGACGTGCGCGACCGATACCACCCCCGCGAAGCAGGCCGGGCTGCAGGCAGGCGACCGCATCGTCTCGATCGACGGCACGGCGGTCAGCGACTTCGCCTCGGCCTCGGCGATCGTGCAGGCCTCGCCCGGTCAGGCGCTCTCGGTCGTCGTCGACCGCGGCGGTGCCGCCCAGACCCTCACGATCACGCCGGCGACCATCACGGCTCCCGTGACGGATGCCTCGGGCAACCCGGTAACCGGAGCGGACGGGGTCGCCGAGACCCGCGAGATCGGCTTCATCGGCTTCGCCCCGACGGTGGAGTTCGTGCGACAGCCGATCTGGGACGGGCCCGCGGCCGCGGTGCAGAACGTCGGCGCGGTCGTCGGCATCGTGGCGCAGTTCCCGGTGAAGGTCTACCAGGCGGCGGAGTCGGTGTTCACGGGCGCCCAGCGCGACCCGAACGGACCGCTGAGCCTCGTGGGCGCCGGGGTCATCGCGGGGGAGGTGGCGTCGTCACCGGCCCCGATCATCAACCGCGTCTCGGTGATGCTGGGCCTGCTCGCGTCCCTCAACATCGCGCTCGGCGTCTTCAACCTCGTGCCGCTCCTCCCGCTCGACGGAGGTCACGTCGTCATCGCCCTCTGGGACGGACTGCGGCGGGCGTGGGCGCGGCTGTTCCGCCGACCCGCGCCGAAGCCCGTCGATGCGACCCGGCTCGTGCCCGTCACCTTCGTCGTCGTGGTGTTCCTGGTGGCGACGAGCGCCGTGCTGCTGCTCGCCGACGTCTTCAACCCGGTGTCACTGTTCCACTGACACCGGTTGGGCCCGGCCCCGACTGACGCCGGTCAGGCGTCGACGGGCGTGAGAGCCTGGGCGACGAGTCGTTCGAGGGTGCGCAGCCCGTCGCGCGACAGGATCGACTCCAGGTGGCCCTGCACCGAGGCGTAGCCCGGGCCGCGCAGGGCGTAGACGTCGCCGGTCGAGGGGTCGGCCGCGACATCCGCCCCGGCCACCTCGGTCGTGCCCGGAGCGACCTTCGCGGTGAAGGTGTTGTAGAAGCCGATCGAGGCGCGCTCGCCGAAGACATCGACGGCGAGCTGCAGGCCCTGGTGTGGCCGGTCGAGCGCGGCGAGTCCGATGCCGAGTCGGTCGGCGAGGATCTGATGGCTGAGGCAGACCGCGAGCAGCGGGCGTCCGGTCTCAAGGCGATGCGCGACGACATGTCGCATCGCGGCGATGCGGGCCGAGCCCTCGTCGCGGGGGTCGCCGGGGCCGGGGCCGGAGACGACCAGGTCGGCGGCGTCGAGAACGTCATCGGATGCCGCGGCCCACGGCACGATCGAGACGTCGAGGCCGAGGTGGCGCAGCTGGTGGGCGAGCATCGTCGTGAAGCGGTCCTCGGCGTCGACGACGACCGCGGTGCGACCGGCGAAGGGGCCGCCGTCGGCGCGCTCCTGCGGGTTGAGCCAGAACGGGGCGAGGCGGGCGTTGCGCGACGTCAGCAGCTCGGAGATCTCCGGGTCGTCGGCGAGTGGCTCGCGCTCGGCCGTCGGCTGGTCGGCGTCGGCGTTCCGGCGCTCGTCGCGGGCGACCGCGCCGATCGCCCCCAGCACACCGGCGGCCTTGCCGTGGGTCTCGCTCACCTCTCCGTACGGGTCGGAGTGGCGCACGAGGGTGGCCCCGACGGGCACGCGCAGGCGGCCGTGCTCGAGATAGGCGGTGCGGATGAGGATCGGTGCGTCGAGGTCGTGACCGCCGCCGGCGGCCGGCGTGAACAGTGCGGCGACGCCGGAGTAGTAACCGCGCGGCGTGCGCTCGTACCGCGTGATGACCGTGCAGGCATTCTGCATCGGCGAGCCGGTGACCGTGGGAGCGAACATCGTCTCGCGCAGGATGTCGCGGGGGTCGAGGGTCGACGTGCCCCGCAGCATGTATTCGGTGTGCGTGAGCCGCGACATCTCCTTCAGGTGCGGTCCGGTGATGCGGCCGCCGTCGGAGCAGACCGCGCTCATCATCTTGAGCTCTTCGTCGACGACCATGAACAGCTCCTCGGTCTCCTTCGTGGAGGCGAGGAACTCGCTCAGGGTCTCGCGCGTCGCGCCGCCCGCCGGGTGGCGGAAGGTGCCCGAGATCGGGTTCATGGTGACGACGCCGTCCTGCGCGCTGACGTGCGCCTCGGGGCTCGCACCCACGGCGACGTGGCCGGGCGTGACGACAGCGAACGTCCAGTACGCGCCGCGCTCGTGGGCGAGCAGCGCCCGGAACCAGGTGAGCGCTGCCAGACGCGGGTCGGCACCGACCCCGGCGGTGAAGTCGCGGCGGATCACGAAGTTCGCGCCCTCGCCGCGGCCGATCTCGTCGGAGATCACCGTGCGCACGATCCCCGCGTACTCCTCGTCGGTCAGATCGAAGCCGGGGTTCTCGAGGGCGATCGGCTCGGACGGCAGCGTGGCCACGGCCTCGGCCCGCGGCATCCGCTCGTGACCTTCGACCACGAGGCATCGCAGCGGCGCCCCGTCGTCGTGGGAGGCGAATCCGCGCTCTCGCACCTGCCGGAACGGCACGAGCGCGAGCACCTCGCGAGGGGTCCCCGTCGCATCGACGAGAGGGATGTCGGCGAGGGCGTCGACGTCGACGACCTCACCCGTGAGCACCTCGACCCAGGCGTCGTCGCGCGCGATGAGCGCGAAGGGCGCGTCGGAGGCGATCAGCTCGGCAAAGGATGCGGGCATGGGATGGTCCTTCGGAGTCGGGGCGGCCGCTTCACGAAGAAGACCGCCCCTCGGGGCGGTCGGAATCGCACGATCCACCGCCTCAGGCGGTGGGCCACCAGCAGGTGCGCGCGAACATGGGGCGAACCTACCACACGGCTCGGCCGCGCCCGGCGCCGCCGGGGCTCGGATGCCGCGGGTCGGGGCCGCGGCATCCCCGTCGGCGTAGGCTGGGGGCGTGCCAGCCGTCAACATCGGGATGCCCAAGGTCCCCGAAACGCTCGCCCCCCGCCGCAAGAGCCGCCAGATCAAGGTCGGCAAGGTGCTGGTCGGTGGCGACGCGCCCGTCAGCGTGCAGTCGATGACGACCACCAAGACGACCGACATCAACGCGACCCTGCAGCAGATCGCCGAGCTCACCGCCTCGGGCTGCGACATCGTGCGGGTCGCGGTGCCCAGCCAGGACGATGCCGACGTGCTGCACATCATCGCGAAGAAGAGTCAGATCCCGGTCATCGCCGACATCCACTTCCAGCCGAAGTACGTCTTCCAGGCGATCGACGCCGGCTGCGCCGCGGTGCGCGTGAACCCCGGCAACATCCGCCAGTTCGACGACAAGGTCGGCGAGATCGCGAAGGCGGCGAAGGACGCCGGCGTCTCGCTGCGCATCGGCGTGAACGCCGGATCGCTCGACCGCCGACTGCTCGAGAAGTACGGCAAGGCCACTCCCGAGGCGCTCGTGGAGAGCGCCGTGTGGGAGGCGTCGCTGTTCGAAGAGCACGACTTCCACGACTTCAAGATCTCGGTCAAGCACAACGACCCGATCGTGATGGTCAAGGCCTACCGTCAGCTCGCCGAGCGGGGCGACTGGCCGCTGCACCTCGGTGTCACCGAGGCCGGTCCCGCGTTCCAGGGCACCATCAAGAGCGCGACGGCGTTCGGCATCCTGCTCGGCGAGGGCATCGGCGACACCATCCGCGTCTCGCTGTCGGCGCCTCCCGTCGAAGAGGTGAAGGTCGGCCTGCAGATCCTGCAGTCGCTCAACCTCCGCGAGCGCCGCCTCGAGATCGTCTCGTGCCCGTCGTGCGGTCGCGCCCAGGTCGACGTCTACTCCCTCGCCGACAGCGTCACCGAGGGCCTGAAGGATGTCACGGTGCCGCTGCGCGTCGCCGTCATGGGCTGCGTCGTGAACGGCCCGGGCGAGGCCCGCGAAGCCGACCTCGGCGTCGCGAGCGGCAACGGCAAGGGCCAGATCTTCGTGAAGGGCGAAGTCATCAAGACCGTGCCCGAGGAGGAGATCGTCGCGACGCTCATCGCCGAGGCCACCCGCCTCGCCGACGAGATGGGCCCCGACGCCCCCCTCGGCACCGCCCAGGTCGTCACCGCCTGAGCGCACCGGTCCACCCGTCGCCCGGTGGCACCGTCCGCCTGGTCCGGGTACGCCTCCGCGCCGCGATACGGTGCACCGGTGAGTGAACCGACCGCCGCGGCATCCAGCCCCTCGCTCGACGCGCCGCTGTCGCGGCCGATCTCGGCCGGTATCACCGCGTCGCTGGTGGGGTTCTCGAGCTCGTTCGCCGTCGTGCTCACGGCGCTGCACGCGGCCGGCGCCACGTCCGATCAGGCGGCCAGCGGTCTGCTCGCCGCGTCCTTCGCCGTGGGGGCCGGCACGATCGTGCTCGCGCTTCGCTACCGGCGCCCCATCACCCTCGCGTGGTCGACGCCCGGGGCGGCCCTGATCGCCGCGACCGGCGCCGTCGAGGGCGGCTGGTCGGCAGAGATCGGCGCGTTCTACGTCGTGGCGGGGCTCATCCTGCTCACGGCGCTCATCCCCGCTCTCGGGCAGGCCATCGCGCGTATCCCCGCCTCGCTCGCGCAGGCGATGCTCGGCGGCGTGCTGCTGCCGCTCTGCCTCGCCCCGCTCAGCGGACTCGTCAAGAGCCCGTGGGCGGTCGCGCCGGTGATCGTGGTGTGGCTCATCGCGCTGCGGTTCCTGCCCCGCTGGGCGGTTCCGCTCGCTTTTCTCGCGGCGGCCATCGCGATCGGCATCGAGGTCGGCGCGGCCGGCACCGCGATCGACCCGACGTCCTTCCTCCCGCGGGTCGCGTTCACGGCGCCGACGTTCACCACCGGCGCCATCGTGGGCCTCGCGCTCCCGCTGTTCCTGGTGACGATGGCGTCGCAGAACGTGCCGGGCACGGCGATCCTCCGCAGCTTCGGCTACGACCTGCCGTGGCGGCCCGCGATGACCGTCACCGGCCTCGGCAGCGCCCTCACCGCCTCCGTCGGCGGGCCGGCGGTCAATCTCGCCGCGATCACCGCCGCGCTGGCGGCGAGCCCGGACGCGCATCCGGACCCGCGCAGGCGCTGGTACGCGAGCATCGCGACCGGCTCGACGTACTTCGTGCTGGCCGCGGCATCCTCGTTCTTCGCCGTGCTCGTCGTGCTGGCGCCCGCCGGTCTCATCGCCGCCGTGGCCGGTCTCGCGCTCTTCGGCGCGTTCGGCTCGGCGGTGCAACAGGCCGTCGCCGACCCGCACGACCGGGTGCCGGCCATCGTGACGTTCCTCACGGCGGCGTCCGGCATCGCGTTCTTCGGCATCAGCGCCGCCTTCTGGGCGCTGGTCGCGGGGCTCGTGGTGCGCGCCGCGCTGCGACTCGGGCGGCGCTGACGGGCGGCGCCCCCGGCGTCAGGCGATCTCGCCGCCCACAAGCGGGCGCCCGTCGTCGGATGTGAGGCTCACATCGATCGCGATCTCGAGGGCGCGCACGATGTCGGCGAGGGCGAGCGCCGGCGCACCAGCGGGCGCGGTCTCGGTCGACCACGGCAGGTGCACGAAACCCGCACGCACACCCGCGCGGTCGGCCGTCGCATCCAGCACGGTGTACATCGCCGCGTTGCACACGAAGGTGCCGGCCGTGAGCGACACGGAGGACGGCACGGACGCTGCGGCCACCGCCGCCGCGATCCGCTTGACCGGAAGCGTGGCGAACCGTGCGTCTGGTGCGCCCCCGACGACGACGGCGTCGGTCGGCTGCACCCCCGCATTGTCGGGGATGCGGGCATCGGCGAGGTTGAGGGCGACCCGCTCCGGCGTCACCGCCGAGCGGCCGCCGGCGAGGCCGGTGGCGATCACGACGTCGGGGGAGTGCCGCTCGATCAACACGCGCAGGCGGGCCGCGGCATCCGCGAACGTCACCGGCAGCACCTCGACGATCAGCGTCTCGGCGCGATCCCACCGCGCGGCGACCGCGCGCACGGCGTCACCCGAGGGGTTCGCGGAGTCGCCCGCGAACGGCTCGAACCCGGTCAGCAGCACGGTCGTCATCGCTCCAGGGTAGGCGGCGGGCGGCGGCATCCATCGTCCTAGACTGGGGGATCGTGGTGACCCGTCTCTCGACCTATTTCCTGCGCACGCTGCGCGAAGACCCGTCGGACGCCGAAGTCACGAGCCACAGGCTGCTCGTGCGCGCCGGCTACATCCGCCGCCAGGCGCCGGGCATCTTCGCCTGGCTCCCGCTGGGCCTGCGCGTGAAGGCGAAGGTCGAGCAGATCATCCGCGACGAGATGTCGGCCGCGGGCGCGTTCGAGGTGCACTTCCCCGCGCTGCTGCCGCGTGAGCCCTACGAGGCCACCGGTCGCTGGGAGGAGTACGGCGACGGCATCTTCCGCCTGAAGGACCGCAAGGACGCCGACTACCTGCTCGCCCCCACTCATGAAGAGGTCTTCACGCTGCTCGTGAAGGACCTCTACTCGTCGTACAAGGATCTGCCGCTGACGATCTACCAGATCCAGGACAAGTACCGCGATGAGGCGCGGCCCCGCGCCGGCCTCCTCCGAGGGCGCGAGTTCACGATGAAGGACGCGTACTCGTTCGACCACACGGACGCCGGGCTGGATGCCTCGTACCAGGCGCAGCGCGACGCGTACGAGCGCATCTTCCAGCGCCTCGGGCTCGAGTACGCGATCGTGCAGGCCGACGCGGGTGCCATGGGCGGCTCGCGCTCGGAGGAGTTCCTGCACCCGACCCCGGTCGGCGAGGACACCTTCGTGCGCTCGGAGGGCGGCTACGCCGCGAACGTGGAGGCGTTCACCACGACGGCGCCCGCGCCCGTCCCGTTCGACGGGCTGGGTGAGCCGGTGGTCTTCGACTCGCCGAACACGCCGACGATCGACACCCTCGTCGCGCACTCCAACGCCGTGCTCGATGGCACGTACACCGCGGCCGACACCTTGAAGAACGTCGTGCTCGCGCTGACCCATCTCGATGGCACGCGAGAGCTCGTCATCGTCGGGCTTCCCGGCGACCGTGAGGTCGACGACAAGCGTGCCGAGGTGGCCTTCGCCCCCGCCGCGGTCGAGGCCGCGACGGCCGAGGACTTCGAGAAGAACCCGCTCCTGGTCAAGGGCTACATCGGACCGTGGTCGCCGACCGGTGCGGTGCTGGGCGAGGAGTCGGCCACCGGCATCCGCTATGTCCTCGATCCGCGGGTCGCCGACGGTTCCGCGTGGATCACGGGTGCCAACATCGACCAGAAGCACGTGCACTCCCTCGTCGCCGGCCGCGATTTCGTCGCCGACGGGTTCGTCGAGGTCGCCAACGTGCGTGACGGCGATCCGGCACCCGACGGCTCGGGCCCGGTCACGCTCGCCCGCGGCATGGAGATCGGGCACGTCTTCCAGCTCGGCCGCAAGTACGCGGAGGCGCTCGGCCTGAAGGTGCTCGACGAGAACGGAAAGCTCGTCACCGTCACGATGGGCTCGTACGGCATCGGCGTCACGCGCATCCTCGCGATCATCGCCGAGCTCAACAACGACGAGCGGGGGCTCATCTGGCCCGCGTCGGTCGCGCCCTTCGACGTGCACGTTGTCGCGACGGGCAAGGATGACGCGGCCTTCGCCCTCGCGGAGGAGCTCACCTCGGCACTCGAGGCATCCGGTCTCGACGTGCTCTACGACGACCGCCCGAAGGTGTCGCCCGGGGTGAAGTTCGGGGACGCGGAGCTCATCGGCGTGCCGCAGCTCGTCGTCGTCGGCCGCGGCGCGGCCGCAGGCGAGGTCGAGCTCTGGGACCGCCGCAGCGGCGACCGCCAGGTCGTGCCGCTCGCCGACGCTGTCGCCCGGCTCACAACCCGCTGACGCTGGGTTCTAGAGCCGAGAGGGGCTCCCCACCGCCGTTGAGATGGACTCAGCATACGCATATGCTCGGCATATGAAATTGGGGGAAAAGCGCTTCGGTGTGGTGATCGTCGGCGGCCTATTGATCGCCGCTCTTTCCGGATGCATGGGCGGGGCGACGAGTGCCGGTGAGCGCTCGGCGGAGCCGTTTTCGACCGCGGCGTCCCCGAATGAGGCGATGGAGATGCCTGAGCCGACTACATCCGGAGTGCCCGCGGTGACTGCGCTCGGAGGTGACTGCGATGCGGTTCTTTCCCCGACCGAGCGCGCGGCGATCGATCCGGCGTTGGCGACATCTCCCTCGGGGACGCGAACGATGTCAGCGTCCCCGACGGGGTCACTCTCGTGCTTCTGGAGTACGCCGCTGCCTGCCGCGAGCGAACCCTTCAACTGGACGACGGTGAGTGTCTACGTCGTACCGGACGCGGAAGTCCTGCCCGAGGTTCGTTTGCGTTATGCGCCGACTTCCACGGAGGCGTGCCCATCCGACCGATCGACCCCCTGCACTATCGCGCAGCGGGTCGAGGACCTCTGGGTCGCCATTGAAACCACCGCGGCCCCCGCTGAGGGCTACGCGATCGCGAACACCGTGTGGGCAAATGTTGCCGCCGCGGCATCGAGGTATCCGACCGCCGCAGGCGCGACCGCAGGCGCCGGGGTGTGGCGTGACGTGACCTGCGATGCCATAGGTCGGGATGTGGACATGGCGGCGCTCCTTGGTGGGAGGGTTGCGTCTCCCACCTTCCCTGGCGACCACGTTCCGGCGGGGCCTGCGTGGGAGGCGGAGACCGCGGCGCACGCGTCGCTCTGGTGCCCGTGGACCGGCTCAGAAAACGGCGACGCGTACTCGAGTGATATCCGCCTTGTCGAGGTGGAGATCTACCCAAACCGTTCGGTACGGGTATCCACGGAATACACTCCTGTCGCAATCGCCGGTGCCGACGCCGCGTGGACCGGACCAGGGGCGGCTGAAGGGTCGCGCAGAGTGCTCGTTCAGAGCGGGCCGAACGTTCTCATGGTCTACGGAGGGCTTCGCGACGACACGCTCGTCTCCGTCGCCGAGGCCGTGATCTCCGCACTGAACATGCCGGGATCGTGAGCCCCGTGCAGAATCCGCCCTCACCTCACAACCCGCTGAGCGAGATCTTCAGAGCTTCGCCCAGCGAGTGCGCACGAACATGACGAGGCCGTAGGCGACGAGGCCGATGCCGATCGCCGTGACGATGGCAGCACCGAGCGGCAGACGCAGAAGCGCGACAAAGGCGCCATCCAGTCCGCCCGCAGCGGCCGGGTCGACGGTGAGCGCAGCTATCGCCATGATCGCGCCGACGCTGATGAGCGCCGCGCCCTTTGCCACATACCCGGCGACCGCGAGAGCCAGCGCGGCCCCACCTACCGGGCCTCGCGGGAAGGCGATGCTCTCGCGAAAGCCGCGAGTGAGCCCGCGCCATCCGAAACCGATCCCCACACCGGTAATGGCGGCGCCGAGCGCGCCGAGCAACCACGGCCCGCCCGGAAGCGAGAGGAGCGTCGCTCCCGTCGACTTCGCGGACTGCTCTGAGTTGCTCGCTGATCCGAGAGCGACTCCCGCTGCGAGCGCTCCGACTGCCAGGTAGGCGGCCGCCTTCGACCATGCGGACACGAGTGCGCTCCATCCATTCCGTCGACGGTCCCAGAGGCCGTCGACGATGTACCAGAGCGTCAGCGCCCAGAGCGTCGCCGCGCAGGCCCACAGGAGCAGAACCCCACCGGGCAGCCGAGCGATGCCCTGAAGCGCTCCGGTCTGATCGGCTTCCGCCGCATGCCCCTGTGCGAGGGCGATCGCGAGGATGCCGATGCCGAGATGCACGAGCCCGCTCGCCGCGAACCCGACTCGCGCGACGACGCGGAACGCGGTCGACGAGTGGGCGGCGGCGGTCGCGTCGGTGGAGGGCACGATGCCACAGTACGACCGCAGGTGGGGGAACGCAGCGGAGCGGATCGGCCCGGCCCGCGGCATCCCGATCGGGTAACGTAGGGGGGATGCGTCGCCCCCGCGCCGCATCCAGAACTGAAGAGGGAGGCCCCGTGGACATCGATCTCGGACTGCTGCGCACCGTGGAGCGCGAGCGGGAGATTCCGTTCGAGGAGCTCGTCTCGATCATCGAGCAGGCGATCCTCACGGCGTACGCGAAGAACAGCACGCCCACCGGCGTCCTCCCCGACGGCGCTCGCGCCCAGATCGACCGCAAGACCGGTCACGTCGCGGTGTTCGTGCCGCTGCGCGACGACGAGGACGCGGTGATCGGCGAGGAGGAGGTCACGCCCGACGACTTCGGTCGCATCGCCGCGTTCGCCGCCAAGCAGGTCATCAGCCAGCGGCTGCGTGACATCGCCGACGACGCGGTGCTGGGGGAGTTCCGCGGCAAGGAGGGCGACATCGTCGCCGGCGTCATCCAGCAGGGCCCGAACCCCCGCATGGTGCACGTCGACCTCGGCACGGTCGAGGCGATCCTTCCGCCCGAGGAGCAGGTGCCGGGTGAGGACTACGCCCACGGCTCGCGCATCCGCGTCTACGTCACGAGCGTCTCGAAGGGCACCAAGGGGCCCGCGATCACCGTCTCCCGCACGCACCCCGGCCTGGTGCGCAAGCTGTTCGCCCTCGAGGTCCCCGAGATCGCGTCGGGCGTCGTCGAGATCGTCTCGCTCGCGCGCGAGGCGGGTCACCGCTCGAAGATCGCGGTTCGCGCGAACGACCCGGCGATCAACGCCAAGGGTGCGTGCATCGGCGAGCTCGGCCGCCGCGTGCGCGCCGTCACGGAGGAGCTGGGCGGCGAGAAGATCGACATCGTCGACTATGACGCCGACCTCGCGTCCTTCGTCGCGAAGGCGCTCTCGCCCGCCAAGGTCACCTCGAGCTTCGTGCTCGACGCGGGGACCAAGGCCGTGCGCGCCCTCGTTCCCGACTACCAGCTGTCTCTCGCGATCGGCAAGGAGGGCCAGAACGCCCGACTCGCCGCGAAGCTCACCGGGGCGAAGATCGACATCCAGCCCGACAGCATCCTCGAGGAGAGCTGACGGGGTAGGATGGAACCCGTACGGACGTGCGTCGGTTGTCGCACACGTGCTCCGCGATCCGCTCTCCTGAGAGTGGTGGCCCGCGGCTTCGAGCTCGTCGTCGACGAGCGCAAGAGTCTTCCGGGGCGGGGTGCGTGGGTGCATCCGACACTCGAATGCACGGATGCCGCCACCCGGCGGCGTGCGTTCGTTCGCGCCCTGCGCGTGTCAGGCCCGCTTGATACGCAGACCATCACCCAACACCTGCAGCGAAACGGCTGAACGGCTATGGACACAAAGTGAACGGCTCGAAATGAGACCCGTCCGCATCTAACGGTCTGCCCTGTCCGGGGTAGATCCCAGACAGGAGAATTGTGGCAAAACCACGCGTACACGAGATTGCCTCCGAGCTCGGCGTCGACAGCAAGATCGCCCTCGCGAAGCTGAAGGAGCTCGGCGAGTTCGTGAAGAGCCCGTCGTCGACGATCGAGCCCCCGGTGGCGCGAAAGCTCCGTGAGGCCCTGCAGGCCGATGGCACCGCCTCGGCCGCCCCGGCTGCGAAGCCGGCCGCCTCACGTCCCACCCCGGCGGCGCCCGCGCGGCCGCAGGCGCCCAAGCCCGCGGCATCCGCGGCCCCGGCCGTCCCGGCACCGTCGACGTCCGCTGCGGCACCCGCTCCCGAGGTGGAGCGCCCCGCCGCCTCGTCGCGGCCCACTCCCGGTGGTGCGGCTCCGGCGCGACCGCAGACCCCGTCGGCTCCGGCCGCGCGCCCGCAGGGCGGCCAGGGCGGACAGGCCGCCCCGGCACCGCGTCCGGGAGGCGGCTCGCCGCGCCCCGGCAACAACCCCTTTGCGAGCGCGCAGGGAATGGGCCAGCGGCCCGCAGGCCCCCGCCCGGGCAACAACCCGTTCGCGAGCGCGCAGGGAATGGGCCAGCGCCCGACGCCCGGCAACATCCCGCGTCCCCAGGCCCCGCGTCCCGGTGCCCCGCGCCCGGGCGCTCCGCGTCCGGGTGGCGCGGGTCGTCCCGGTGGTGCCGGTCGTCCGGGCGCTCCGTTCCAGCAGCGCACCGGTGGTGCCGGTCGCCCCGGGTTCGGCGGCGGCGCGGCACGTCCCGGTGGCGCCCCGGCAGCCGGCGGCTTCGCCGGGCGTCCCGGTGGTGGTGGCGGTCGCGGCCGTGGCCCCGGCGGTGGCACCGCGGGTGCGTTCGGCAAGGGCGGCGGCAAGTCCAAGCAGCGCAAGTCGCGTCGGGCGAAGCGTCAAGAATTCGAGATGAGGGACGCTCCGGTCGTCGGCGGCGTCAACGTCTCGAAGGGCAATGGCGAGATCATCCGTCTGCGCCGCGGCGCGTCGATCGCCGACTTCGCCGACAAGCTCGAGGCGCTGCGCGGCTACACCGTGCAGCCCGGCACGCTCGTGACCATCCTGTTCAACCTGGGTGAGATGGCGACCGCGACCGAGTCGCTCGACGAGGCCACCTTCGAGGTGCTCGGCGCTGAGCTCGGCTACAAGATCCAGATGGTCTCGCCCGAGGACGAGGACAAGGAGCTCCTCGAGGGCTTCGGTCTCGACCTCGAGGCCGAGCTGGAGGCGGAGAGCGAGGACGACCTCGAGATCCGGCCTCCCGTGGTGACCGTCATGGGTCACGTCGACCACGGTAAGACCCGACTGCTCGACGCCATCCGCCAGACCAACGTGGTCGCGGGCGAGGCCGGCGGCATCACGCAGCACATCGGTGCGTACCAGGTCTGGACCGAGCACGACGGCATCGAGCGCGCGATCACCTTCATCGACACCCCCGGTCACGAGGCGTTCACCGCCATGCGTGCCCGTGGTGCGCAGGTGACCGACATCGCGATCCTCGTGGTCGCCGCCGACGACGGCATCATGCCGCAGACGGTGGAGGCCCTGAACCACGCCCAGGCGGCGGGGGTGCCGATCGTGGTCGCGGTCAACAAGATCGACAAGCCCGAGGCGAACCCCGCGAAGGTGCGCCAGCAGCTCACCGAATACGGACTGGTCGCCGAGGAGTACGGCGGCGACGTCATGTTCGTCGACGTCTCGGCCCGCCAGAACATCGGCATCCAGGACCTGCTCGACGCGGTGCTGCTCACCGCCGACGCCGGTCTCGACCTCACCGCGAACCCCAACAAGGCAGCGCGCGGTGTGGCCATCGAGGCCAAGCTCGACAAGGGCCGCGGCTCGGTCGCGACCGTGCTCATCCAGTCGGGCACGCTGCGTGTCGGCGACGCGATCGTCGCGGGCACGGCCTATGGCCGCGTGCGCGCCATGATCGACGAGAACGGCGACGCGGTCGAGGAGGCCGCGCCCTCGCGTCCGGTGCAGGTGCAGGGTCTGAACTCCGTGCCGCGCGCCGGTGACACCTTCATCGTCACCGAGGAGGACCGCACCGCCCGCCAGATCGCTGAGAAGCGTGAGGCCGCGGAGCGCAACGCCGCCCTGGCGAAGGCTCGCAAGCGCATCTCGCTCGAGGACTTCACCCGTGCTCTCGAGGAGGGCAAGGTCGAGTCGCTCAACCTCATCATCAAGGGCGACGTGTCGGGTGCTGTCGAAGCGCTCGAGGAGTCGCTGCTCAAGATCGAGGTCGACGACTCGGTGCAGCTGCGCATCATCCACCGCGGTGTCGGTGCGATCACCGAGTCGGACGTGAACCTGGCGACGATCGACAACGCGATCGTCATCGGCTTCAACGTGCGTCCTGACACGAAGGCTCGCGAGCGTGCGGCCCGCGAGGGTGTGGACATCCGCTTCTACTCGGTCATCTACAACGCGATCGACGACGTCGAGCAGTCGCTCAAGGGCCTGCTCAAGCCGGAGTTCGAAGAGGTGCAGTCGGGTGTGGCGGAGATCCGCGAGGTGTTCCGCTCGTCGAAGTTCGGCAACATCGCCGGTGTCATCGTTCGCAGCGGCACCATCACCCGCAACGCGAAGGCCCGCGTCATCCGCGAGGGCGTCGTGATCGCCGATGGTCTCGCGATCGAGTCGCTGCGCCGGTTCAAGGACGACGTCACCGAGGTCAAGACCGACTTCGAGTGCGGTATCGGCCTCGGCAAGTACAACGACATCCAGGTCGGCGATGAGATCGAGACGACCGAGATGGTGGAGAAGCCCCGCAGCTGATCCGATTCCCGGCTCCGATGACGGATGCCTCGTGGCCCTCGCGGGGACCACGAGGCATCCGTCTCGGGCACGGACCGTCGAAGAGGCCCGCGGGCGAGGAGGACGACATGGCGAATGAACGTCAGGCGAGGATCGCCGACCGCATCAAGGTGCTGCTCGCGGAGCGGCTCGACAAGGGGCTGCGCGACCCGCGGCTCGGCTTCGTGACGATCACGGATGTGCGGGTGACGGGCGACCTGCAGCACGCGTCGGTGTTCTACACCGTGCTCGGCGACGAGAAGGCCCGCGAGGACACGGCGGCCGCGCTGCGGTCCGCGACCGGCATGCTGCGCAGCGACGTGGGTCGTCAGCTGGGCATCCGGCTGACGCCGACGCTCGAGTTCATCCTCGACGCGCTGCCGGACTCGGCCGGGCACATCGAGGATCTTCTGCGCGAGGCGCGTGAGCGCGACGAGGCCGTGGCGGGCATCGCCGTCGGCGCTCACTACGCCGGCGAGTCCGACCCCTACGTGAAGCCGCGGGTCGAAGACGACGACGAGGACTGAGCGCGCTCAGCGCGTCTGACGTCGCAGTGACAGCGCGGCGAGCACGACGACACCCAGGGTGAACAGGGCGACGACGCCGAGTTCGCGCAGGGCCGGTCCGGTATCGGTCGAGGTCGCGAGGTCGTGCAGCGCCTGCACGGAGTGCGACATCGGCAGCCAATCGCTGATCGCCCGAAGCACGTCCGGCATGCTGTCGCGCGGCACGATGACGCCGCCCAGGATCACCTGCGGGAACACGATCGCGGGCATGAACTGCACGACCTGGAACTCGGTCGCCGCGAACGCGGATGCCAGCAGGCCGAGCGTCGTGCCGAGAAGCCCGTTGAGGATGGCGGCCACGATCAGCAGTCCGATCGGGCCGGCGATCGTGAGCCCGCACACCCACACCGCGAAGGCGACGGCGATGAGCGCCTGCATCGCGGCGAGCAGCCCGAAGGCGAGAGCGTAGCCGGCGATGACGTCGCCCTTGCCCAGTGGGAGGGTGAGCAGGCGCTCGAGGGTTCCGCTGCGCCGTTCGCGCAGCGTCGCGATGCTCGTCACCAGGAACATGACGGTGAACGGGAACAGGGCGAGCAGCGCCGGTCCCACCTGATCGAACGTGTGGGCGTCGTCGAAGACCCACGCGAGCAGACCGAGCAGCAGCGAGGGGACGAACAGCAGCAGCACGATCGTGCGTGGGTCGTGGCGGATCTGGGTCAGCACCCGGCCTGCGGTCACGAGGGTGAGGAGCGGGTTCATGGGGTGTTCCGTTCGACGAGGGCCAGGAACGCCGCGTCGTGGTCGCTCGTTGCGGTTTCGGCGAGCAGTCCATCGGGCGTGGTGTCGGCGATGAGCCGCCCGTCGTGCAGGAGGAGGAGCCGGTCGCATCGCCGTGCCTCATCCATCACGTGGCTCGAGACGACGACCGTCGTGCCGTCGTCGGCGAGCGACCGGAACAGTGCCCACAGGTCGCGGCGCAGCAGCGGATCCAAGCCGACCGTGGGCTCGTCGAGCACGAGGATGGGCGGGCGGCCGACGAGGGCGATCGCGAGCGACACCCGATTTCGCTGACCTCCCGACAGACGCGAGACGAGCGCTCCGCGGAAGGCGTCGAGATCGACGACCGAGATGGCGGCATCCGCGTCGGCACGGGAGCTGCCGCGCACCCGGGCGAAGTAGCGCACATTCTGCTGCACCGTCAGGTCGTCGTAGATCGCCGAGCTCTGCGCCATATAGCCGATCCGCCCGCGCAGCGGTCGGCTCCCGGCGGGTTGTCCGAGCACAGTCGCGCTGCCTCGGGTGATGCGCTGCGCGCCCACGATCGAGCGGATGAGCGTCGTCTTTCCGCTGCCCGACGGCCCGAGCAGGCCGACGAGCTCGCCGGGTGCGAGTGCGACATCGATGCCATGAAGGATGCGCGTACGACCGCGCCGCACCGCCAGATCGTGTGTGACCACCGCCACCGTGCTGTCCACACCACGACATTCCCACGCGGGGTGGGCGACAGCAATGGGATGCCGCCGGAAGAATGCGGGCGGCAGCACTCTACGCCGGCAGTCGCAGCAGGCCGTCGGGCGTCGTCTCCGCGAGACCGTCGGCGAGCAGGGTGCCGATCGCACGGTCGCGCTGCGCGGCATCCGGCCAGTCGGCGATGACGGCGTCGACGGGCACACCCTCGGGGGCGGCGTCGCGCAGCACCGCCATGACGGCGCCGCGGGCCTGACGGTCGCTTCCCTCATACCGGGCTTGGCGACGGCGGGTGTCGCCGGTGTCGGGGTAGCCCGCCGCGCGCCACGCGCACAGTTCCCGCACGGGGCAGAGGTCGCAGCGGGGCGTACGCGCGGTGCAGACGACAGCGCCCAGCTCCATGGCCGCCGCGTTCACTGTCGCCGCCGCCGCGCGATCCTCCGGAAGGATCGCCGCCATCCGGTCGAGGTCGCTTCTCGCCGGCGGCCCGGGCTGGGACCTTCCGTCGACGGCGCGCGCGAGCACGCGCCGCGTGTTCGTGTCGACGACGGGATGCCTGTCGCCGTACGCGAACACCGCCACGGCGCGAGCCGTGTATTCGCCGATGCCCGTGAGGGCGAGCAGGGCATCGACGTCGCGCGGCACGACGCCGTCGTGCCGGTCGCGGATCTCGACGGCCGCCCGGTGCAGCCACAGCGCTCGCCGCGGATAGCCGAGGTTCGCCCACCGCTGCACCGCCTCCGCGGGCGATGCCGCCGCGAGCGCGGTCGGTGTCGGCCACGTCACGAGCCAGGCCTCGAGCAGCGGGATGACCCGGTTCACGGGTGTCTGCTGCAGCATGAACTCGCTCACCAGCACGCCCCACGCCCCGAACCCCTGCGCCCGCCACGGCAGGTCGCGCGCGTTGCCGCGGTACCAGTCGACGAGGGCGGCGGCGAGGGGGGTCACCGACCCAGCGTAGAAGGTGCGCGGGCGGGGGACGCGGCATCCGTCGCCGTAGGCTGGGGACATGCGCCTGGCCTCCACCCCCGTCGTCGAACTGCAGCGTCAGCTGCGTGACGAGGTGCGGCAGCACTACCCGGCGGGCCGCATCGTGCTGGGGGTCGACGGCATCGACGGGGCAGGCAAGACGACGTTCGCCGACGGCTTCGCCGAGGTGTTCGCCGAAGCGGATGTCGCGGTCTTCCGTGCGTCCCTCGACGACTTCCTCCGCCCGCGGGCCGAGCGCTACGCGCGCGGCCGTGACTCGGCTGTCGGCTTCTACCGCGACACCTACGACATCCCGACCTTCCGCCGGGTGCTGCTCGACCCGTTCCGTGACGGCGCGCGCACGTCGGGTGCGACCGGGTTCCAGCTCGCCGCGTTCGATCACCGCCGCGACGCACCCCTGGAGGCGCGGTGGACGACCGGTCCCGCGGACGCGGTGCTCATCGTCGACGGCATGTTCCTGCAGAGCCCCGAGACGCAGGGCATCTGGAACTGGACGGTGTGGCTGGAGGCGCCGTTCGCGGTCGCCTACGCCCGGGTGTCCAAGCGCGACGGCACCGATCCGGACCCCGACGCCCCTGCGAACGCCCGTTACCGCGGCGGGCAGGAGCTCTACCTGCGCGAGGCGCGGCCGTCGGCGGCGGCCTCGGCGATCGTCGACAACACCGACCCCGCTCGCCCGCTGCGCGCCTACCGGGACTTCTGCTGATGGCCGCCGACGTCGCCTCGCCGTCGGGCATCCTCCTCGTCGACAAGCCGCAGGGCATCACGAGCCACGACGTCGTCTCCCGTGCCCGTCGCGCGCTCGCGACCCGGAAGATCGGTCACGCGGGCACGCTCGACCCCATGGCGACAGGCCTGCTCGTGCTCGGCGTCGGCAGCGCGACCCGACTGCTCACCTACCTCGTCGGGCTCGACAAGACCTATGAGGCGACCATCCGGCTCGGCGAGTCGACCGACAGCGATGATGCCGACGGCGTGCGCACGGCGGTCGCCGATCCGGCGGCGATCGCTGCCGTGACGGATGCCGCGGTGCAGGCCGGGATCGCCCGGCTCACCGGGGAGATCGACCAGGTGCCGAGCACCGTGTCGGCGATCAAGGTCGCCGGTCGTCGCGCCTACGACCTGGCGCGGGCCGGGGAGGAAGTCGTGCTCGCCTCTCGGCGGGTCACGATCTCCCGGTTCGAGGTCATCGCCCTGCGCCGCACGGAGGGCGTCATCGACCTCGACGTCGTGGTGGACTGCTCGAGCGGCACATACATCCGTGCCCTCGCGCGCGACCTCGGCGCCGCCCTTGCGGTGGGCGGGCATCTGACGGCGCTGCGTCGTACCCGCATCGGCTCGTTCGACGTCGCGGATGCGGTATCCGCCGATGACATCGCCCCCGCGCGCCTCGTGCCCGCCGCCGACGTCGCGGCGGCCGTGCTGGGGGCGCTGCCGGTGACGGCCGACGAAGCCCGCGATCTGCGCCACGGAAAGCGGCTCGAGGGGGCGGCCGACCGGCTCGGCGGGGCCGTGCGCGCCGCCATCGCCCCCGACGGGGTGCTCGTCGGCATCGTCGAACGTCGGGGCGCCGACATCAAGAGCGCGATGAACATGCCCGAGGAGGCATCCGCATGATCCTGTGGTTCTCGCTCGTGCAGGTGGCCGTGGCATCCGTTGCTGGTCTGCTGTGTATCGTGCTCGGACTCGTGGGTCGACGGCCGTCCGACCTGTCGGTCGGGTCACTCGCGCTCGTCGAGCTGCTCCTGCTCGCACAGGTCGTGACCGCGCTCATCGCCCCGGCGGTCGGCAACACGCCGAGCGGAAGCGTGCTGGAGTTCTGGGTGTATGCGATCTCGGCGGCTCTCCTGCCGCCTGCCGCCGTCTTCTGGGCACTGTTGGAGCGCAGCCGGTGGAGCACGGTCGTCATGGGCGTCGGAGCGCTCGCCGTCGCGGTGATGGTGTGGCGCATGGAGGTCATCTGGACGCTGCAGGGGTCCTGATGCGAGACGCCGGGCACGTGTCCGGGCCCGAATAGGATGGAGCCGCCATGCCGATCATCTCGTCCGAGCCCGCGTCCGCCCGCACCTCCCGTACCCGTATGACGGGGATCGGTCGCGTGCTGGTCATCGTCTACGGCATCTTGGCGCTCGGGGCGACGGGACGCTCGGTGGTGCAGATCATCCAGGACTTCCAGGCCGCTCCGGTCGCCTATGCGCTCTCTGCCGTCGCCGCGGTCGTCTACATCCTCGCGACGCTCGCCCTCGTGTTCTCGGGGTCGCGAGGCTGGTATCGCGTCGCGTGGATCGCGATTAGCTTCGAGCTCGCCGGCGTGCTCATCGTCGGCACGCTGAGCATCGTCGACCCGGCACTGTTCCAGCATCCGACCGTCTGGTCGATCTACGGCATCGGCTACGTGTTCGTTCCGCTGGTGCTGCCGTTCTTCGGTCTCTGGTGGCTGCGCCGCCACCGTCCCGACGCGGAGCGCGCCTGATGCTCGTGTTCCGTTCGCCCGCCGAGGTGCCGGACGGATTCGGTCCGTCGGTCGTCGCGGTCGGCAAGTTCGACGGTGTGCACGCGGGGCACCGGGCGGTGCTCGATCGTGCCCGAGCGGATGCCGCGGGCACGGCGAAGGTCGTGGCCGTCACCTTCGACCGCAACCCGCTGGCCGTGCTGCGGCCCGACGCCTGCCCGCCGAGCCTCACCGGCGTGCCCCAGAAGCTTGAGCTGCTCGCCGAGACCGGCATCGACGCCGTCCTCGTGCTCACGTTCGACCGTGACCTCGCCGATCTCGAGCCGGAGCGATTCGTCGACGCCGTGCTCGGTCCGCTCGGGATGCGCACGATCCTGGTCGGCGGCGACTTCCGCTTCGGGCGCGGCGGCGTCGGCACCCCGCAACTGCTCGCCGAATTGGGCGCCGCGCGGGGGTTCACCGTCGACGTCATCGACGATGTGCGCGCCCGCGCGGGGGAGCGCCGGGTGTCCTCGACGTGGGTGCGTGAGGCGCTCGCCGACGGCGACATCGCCACGGCGACACGGCTGCTCGGGCGCGCCCCCTCGGTCTGGGGCGAGGTCGTACACGGACTCAAACGAGGTCGCGAACTCGGCTTCCCGACGGCGAACCTCGGCGGCCGCACGGCGGGGGTGGCACCGGCGGACGGCGTGTATGCGGGGTGGCTTCTCGTGCGAGAGCCCGGCGGTGACCACCGTTATCCGGCGGCGATCAGTGTCGGCACGAACCCGACGTTCGACGACGTCGACCAGCGCCAGGTCGAGGCGTATGTCCTCGACGAGCACGGCCTCGACCTCTACGGCGCATCCGTGGAGGTGCAGTTCACGGCGCGCATCCGCGGGATGGTCGCATTCGACGGCATCGATGCGCTCATCGAGCGCATGACGGCGGATGTCGCGGAGGTGCGCGCCATCCTCGCCTGAGCCGCGGTCAGGTGCGCTGCGGATCGCGGATCGCGATCGCGGACACCACCGCGCCGCCGACGGACAGTGCGGCCGCGAGGATCGCGGTGGCGTGGAATCCCGCGACATCGAGGGATCCGCCGGTGACGACGCCGAGCAGTGCCACCGTCACGAGCCCGGCGATCCTCGCGACGGCGTTGTTCACCGCCGAGCCGACGCCGGCGTGATCGGCGCCCGCGGCGCCCAGCACCGCCGAGGTGAGCGGAGCGACGGTGAGGGAGAGCCCCACTCCGAACAGCACCACCGCCGGCAGCACCTGCGTCAGGTAGTCGATCGGTGTGCCGACGGTGAGCAGCAGTATCATCGCCGCCGCGCACACGAGCGGCCCCGCTGCCATGAACCGGCGCGGGCCGAATCGGGAGGCGGCCGCGCCGGCGAACCGGCTCGTGGCGATCATGATCACCGTCGCCGGCAGGGTCGCGATGCCGGCCAGGGTCGCACTGAAGCCGCCGGTCTCCTGCAGGAAGAGCCCCAGCGCGATGCCGTTGAGCGACAGGGCGCCGTAGATCGCGAGCGTGGCCAGATTCCCCGCCCAGAAATTCCGTCTTCGGAACATGCCGAGGGGCAGGAGTGGGTCGGGGGTCGATCGCTCGCGGACGAAGAATCCCGCGAGGGCGATCACCCCGATCGTGAGAGCGCCGGCGACGAGCGGATGCGCCCACCCGAGTCTGGGCTGCTCGATGAAGGCGAGCACGACGCCGCCCAGCCCCAGGGCGCACAGCACCGCTCCCGCGACATCCACCCGGCCGCCGCGTCGTTCGTCGACGAGTCCGCCGCGTGCGAGGAGCACCAGAGCGGCGGCGAGGGGAACCACGTTCACGAGGAACACGGCACGCCACGACAGATGGTCGACGAACAGTCCGCCCAGCACCGGACCGACGAGCGTCGCGGCGGTCGTGAACGCCGTCCACGTGCCGATCGCGCGTCCGCGCGTGTCGTCGTCGAAGTGCGCGGTGATGATCGCGAGCGAACTGGGCACGAGAAGAGCTCCGCCCACGCCCTGCAGCGCGCGTGCGGCGATGAGGAAGACCGGGTCGGGGGAGGCCGCCACGAGCACCGAGGCGACGCCGAACGCCAGGAGACCGATGCGCAGCACGACGACACGTCCGAGGACGTCGCTCAGGGCTCCTGCGGTGAGGATGAACGCACCGAGGGTCAGCAGGTAGGCGTCGACCATCCATTGCTGCGTGACGAGTCCGCCGCCGAGCTCGCGCTCGATCGCCGGCAGGGCGACGTTCACAACGGTGGCGTCGAGGAACGACACTGCCGAGGCGAGCACGGCGATGGCCATCACCGTGCGATCGGACGCGCGTGGGGGGACGCTCACCCGCCCACAGTAGTGCGGGCGAGTCACGCGAGCGCGGCACGCCGTCCGGCGCGGGCGCGGACTGCCGGGTAGGGTCGGACCGTCCCGACTGAAGGAGGTCTCATGCGCTCGTCATCCATCTTCCGCAGTGTCGTGATCGCCGGCCTGGCGATGGCCGTCGGTGTACTGTCTGCCTGCGGGGCGTACGAGCCGGGGGCCTCTTCCTCGTCGGGGGCGACGCCGAGTCCGAACGTGAGCACCATCACGCCCGCTCAGCCCGCCAGCCCATCGCCGATCGAGACGAATACGCCGCAGGCCGGGGACGTCACCCTCCCGGCGTCGTGCACGTCGATCTATTCGGCCGCGATGCTCGCGAGCCTCAACGCGTCGATAGCGCCGATGAACGACAGTGCGGTCACCATGCTCTCCACCCAGATCGTTCCGGCGCTCGAGGTGCTGCAATCGGGAATCCCGACGCTACGGTGCACGTGGGGCGGCCCGAGTGAGAAGGGCATCGCGACGAACGTGTCCATCGTCTCGAGCAGTCAGGCGAGCACGGTGCAGCAGGCCCTCGAGAGCAACGGGTTCGCCTGCACTGCGGCCGATGGCGGCACAGTGTGCGGCATCGAGACGAAGTCGGTGACCCAGCAGGATCAGATCGTCGCGAACGGCGAGGAGCACCTGCTGCGCGGCAACGCCTGGATCTCGACACGTTGGATCACCACCTTCCCCGCCGGCTACACCGCCGACATAGCGGCGACCCTCTGGCAGTAGCACCGCCGATGTGAGTGCGGGCACGGGTCCGACGCTCGGCGCCGATCGGCTAGACTGACCACGGCCCCCGCCGCGCACCGACACTCGTCACACCGTGCGGAAGCGAGGCGCCGCCCGCCCGCCGACATCCGATCTCCACGGATGGCCGCGGCAGCAGTTACCGGTGCTCGACCGTCGCAGGTCGACGCTTTCGGATTCGACGCTCAGGAGGAGCATGCCGACCACGGCAGCCGCTCAGCGGCAACGACGCTCGTCGTCCCGTCGAGACGACGACGCGCCCATCATCCCGATCCTCGCCCGCAAGGTGCGTGAGGTCGAGGCCAAGGCGCAGCGCGGGAAGCTCGGCCCGACCAACCGCGTGAAGTTCCAGGTGATCGCCTTCCTGGTGCGCGAAGAGCGCGCCCGGGTGAAGGCCGACACCGCGCTCGCCACCGATGTGCGCGCCGAACTGCTCAAGCGCCTCGACGGCGTGGCGACGATTCTCGCGAAGACCGCCGCCCGCGACACCTCTCTCATCCAACTGCTCGAGGTCGATCAGGCGACGTCGCCGGTGGCGCGCCGCATGCGCCGCGACTGGCTGCTCGAGTCGGGTGCCGAGCTCGCTCCTGACGAGCTGATCATCACGGATGCCGCCCCCGCCCCGGCCCCGGTCGTTCCGGCCGCGCTCGCCGAGCGTCAGGTGACGCCCGCCCAGGTGGAGTCGCGGCGGTTGTCGAACCCGTTCCTCGCCCCCGATCTGACCTCCCGCCCCGCGGTCGACGCGCCGCGGCGCCGCCTCGACGGCTGGGAGCTGATGGGCCCGCTCTACAAGGCGTTCGAGACGGGTGCCGGCGGCGTATCGGCGTGCATGCCGCTGCCGCCCGTGCCCGAGTTCGACCGGCTCTCACCCAAGGGGCTCGAGGTCATGCCGCACCAGTCGCGGTTCCTCGAGGCCGTGCGCGAGGGGCACCGCACGTTCCTGCTGGCCGATGAGCCCGGCCTCGGCAAGACGGCCGAGTCGGTGCTCGCGGCATCCGTCGCCGGTGCCTATCCGCTGCTGGTCGTCGTGCCCAACGTCGTCAAGATGAACTGGGCGCGCGAGGTGGCCCGCTGGACGCCGCAGCGTCGCGCGACCGTCATCCAGGGCGACGGCGAGGACGTCGACGCCTTCGCCGACGTCTTCATCGTGAACTACGAGATCCTCGATCGTCACCTGTCGTGGCTCAGCGAGCTGGGTCTGCGCGGCATGGTGGTCGACGAGGCGCACTTCATCAAGAACCTCACCTCGCAGCGGTCCCAGAACGTGCTCGCCCTCGCCACCCGCCTGCGCGAGCGCACCACGAACCCGCTGCTGCTCGCGCTCACCGGAACGCCCCTGATCAACGACGTCGAGGACTTCGACGCCATCTGGCGTTTCCTCGGCTGGACCAACGGGCAGAAGCCGGGCACCGAGCTCATGGCGAAGCTCGACGAGACGGGCTTCACGCCCGCCGACAAGGCGTTCTACCCGGAGGCGCGCAGCGCGGTGATCTCGATGGGCATCGTGCGGCGTCTGAAGACGGATGTCGCCGCCGACCTGCCCGACAAGTTGATCGCCGACCTGCCGGTGCAGCTCGACGACGAGTTCGGCCGGTCCATCCGGCAGGCCGAACGGGAGCTCGGCGAGCGCCTCGCTGCGCACTACCGCCGGGTCGTCACGGCCCGCGCCGACCGCCACGGCACCACGGTGCCCCTCGGCGAGGTCGACGAGGACGTCATCCGCATGGTCGCCCAGCACGAGCTCGACGAGTCGAAGGCCGCCGGAACGGGCTCGGAGAACGTCTTCACGATGGTGCGTCGCATCGGGCAGGGCAAGGCCCAGCTCGCCGCCGACTACGCCGCCCAGTTGCAGCGCTCGGTCGGCAAGGTCGTGTTCTTCGCCAAGCACATCGACGTCATGGACCAGGCCGAGGCGCACTTCGCCGCGGCGGGCGTGCGTGCCGTCTCGATCCGCGGCGACCAGACCTCGGTCGCCCGCCAGGAGGCGATCGACGCGTTCAACAACGACCCGGGCGTCGGCATCATCGTGTGCTCGCTGACCGCCGCCGGCGTCGGCGTGAACCTGCAGGCCGCATCCAACGTGGTGCTCGCCGAGCTCAGCTGGACCGCGGCGGAGCAGACGCAGGCGATCGACCGCGTGCACCGCATCGGACAGGACGAGCCGGTCACCGCCTGGCGCATCATCGCCGCCCACACGATCGACGCGAAGATCGCCGAGCTGATCGACTCGAAGCAGTCGCTCGCCCTGCGCGCCCTCGACGGCGTCACGGTCGAGCCCGGGTCGAGCGACTCCGTGCAGCTCGCGGCGCTCATCCACGTGCTGCGCCAGGCGCTCGGCGCCGCCTGACCGCATCTGTGTGCACGGCCCCGGGGCGACCGCATCGGTCGTCTCGGGGCCGTGTGGCACCCACGAGGCATCCGGCGATACAGTCGGGAGGGCAACGTCGCCTGTCTCCCCGGAAGCTCCACACCCGGAAAGCAAGGATCACAGCATGAAGATCGGCATCCTGACCAGCGGCGGCGACTGCCCCGGCCTGAACGCGGTCATCCGCGGCGTCGTGCTCAAGGGCACGACGAACTACAACATCGAGTTCGTGGGCATCCGCGACGGGTGGCGCGGCGTCGTGGACGGCGACTTCTTCCCGCTGACCCGCCACGAGGTGAAGGGTCTGTCGAAGGTCGGCGGCACGATCCTCGGCACGAGCCGCACGAACCCCTACGAGGGCCCCCGGGGCGGTGCCGAGAACATCGCGAAGACGCTCTACGGACACCGCATCGACGGCATCATCGCGATCGGCGGGGAGGGCACCCTCGCCGCCGCCGACCGCCTCTCGAACGACGGCATCAACGTGCTCGGCGTGCCGAAGACGATCGACAACGACCTGCGCGCCACCGACTACTCGTTCGGCTTCGACACCGCCGTCAACATCGCGACCGACGCGATGGACCGCCTGCGCACCACCGGCGACTCGCACCAGCGCTGCATGGTCGCCGAGGTCATGGGGCGCCACGTCGGCTGGATCGCCCTGCACGCCGGCATCGCCGCGGGGGCGCACGTGATCTGCATCCCCGAGGTGCCCATGTCGATCGACGAGGTCTGCGAGCTCGTCAACAAGGCCCACAGCCGCGGGCGCGCCCCGCTGGTCGTCGTGTCCGAGGGGTTCAAGCTCACCGGCATGGAGGAGGCATTCAGCGACAAGGGGCTCGACGCGTTCAACCGCCCCCGACTCGGCGGCATCGGCGAGGTGCTCGCGCCCGAGATCGAGCGCCGCACCGGTATCGAGACCCGCGCGACCGTGCTCGGCCACATCCAGCGCGGCGGCTCGCCGTCGGCGTTCGACCGTGTGCTGGCGACGCGTCTCGGCCTCCACGCGGCCGACGCCGTCGTCGACGGCGCCTGGGGCCAGATGGTGGCCCTGCGCGGCACCGACATCGTGCGCGTGCCGTTCGCCGAGGCGCTCGGTGAGCTCAACACCGTTCCGCAGTACCGCTTCGAAGAGGCTGCCGCGCTCTTCGGGTGAGTGATGACGGGATGCCGCGGCCCGCGGCATCCCGTCACCTCATCGTCTGCTCAGGCGTCGGCCTCGACGGCCGGCGACCGTGGCAGCGCTGGCCGCGGCCGCTGCGCACGTCGAGACAGGTCATCTCGCCGTCACCGGGGGAAAGCTCAAAGGCAGTCCTGTTCTCGGACGATCACCTGTCCTCGCGCTGGGTCGGTCAAGGTCGAGTCCCTGTGCGACTGCGGTGCGAACGGTGTCGATGACCGCTGCCGACTCGAAGAGCAGTTGGCGGTAGTCGAAACGCAGGACGGTGAATCCACGAACCACGAGGCGGGCATCCTGTGCGAGGTCCCGGCGCCGCGCGGCGGCGCCTCCGTGATGCGCGAAGCCGTCGATCTGCACGATGAGGCGACGTCCGATCCGTCCGTCCACGCGATGACCGTCGACGACGGCCTGCTGCACGACGCGGATGCCGGCCTGCCGCATCAGCGAGACGAACACGGTCTCGATCCCTGAGTCGGACAGGCCGGACGCAAGGTCAGCGAGACGCCGAGCGCGGGCACTACGCCACTGCACTCGCCGCAGCGTATCGATGTCGATCCGCCCGTGCCGGACGGCCGATTCCCACACGGCGAGGGCATCCCGTGGAGGCGTGCAGCGCGCGACGTGGAACAGCACGTTCACGAGTGGATCGACGCACTCCCGCGGCCCTACCGGGGCAGGTCCGTTGGCCCGGTGGAGGCGAAGTCCCTCGTCGTCAAGGCGTGACGCATGGGACGAGACCGCGATGTGGGTGTCGTCGTGATCGGGCGTCCAGAGTCCGAGGAGTGAGGCGGCGCTCACACAGGTCAGGCGCCCGCTCACCTGCGCGGCAGCGAGGCGGCGCGGGTCCGCATCGGGCGCGACCAACCATGATCGACGTACGCGGCGCGCGGCGCCCGCCGCCACTGCAGTGCGTACCGTGTGCTCGGAGAATCCGGCGTCCCGCGCCGCGCTGCTGTGCGCGGTCCCGCCTCGGTCGGTGAGCCATTGGGTGAAATCGAGGGTCACCCGTCGATGGTGGCGGTGTCGACTGTTCTCGCGCGGCACCTCGCGATGTTCGGTGTGTACGCGCGCTCGCGCCGCCGGTGGGGAGGACGCACGGCGGGCGAGCCGTCTCGCCGCACCAGGAGTTCTCGCGCGAACAGGTGAATCCGCGCGCTTTCGCCCTGCGTCCGCGCGAACTCCTGTTGTCGGGCACCACGGAACCAACACCGTTCCGCAGTACCGCTTCGAAGAGGCTGCCGCGCTCTTCGGGTGAGTGATGACGGGATGCCGCGGCCCGCGGCATCCCGTCACCTCATCGTCTGCTCAGGCGTCGGCCTCGGCGCCCGACGGAACCCCGTCGCCGAGCACGTCGAGCAGCCACGCCAGTTCGAACGCCCGCTCACGCCAGGCGCTGTAGCGCCCCGAGACGCCGCCGTGGCCGGCGACCATCTCGCAGCGAAGCAGCGCGTCGGCGCCGACCTCGCGCAGGCGCGCCACCCACTTGGCAGGCTCGACGTACAGCACGCGGGTGTCGTTGAACGAGGTGACCGCGAGGATGCGCGGGTACCTCACGCCTTCGCGCACGTTCTCGTAGGGCGTGTAGGACTTCATGTACGCATACACGTCGGCGTCGTGCAGCGGGTCGCCCCACTCGTCCCATTCGATGACGGTGAGCGGGAGCGACGGGTCGAGGATCGTCGTCAGCGCGTCGACGAACGGCACATCGGCGAGCACACCGGCGAACAGCTCGGGGGCGAGGTTCGCGATCGCTCCCATGAGCAGGCCGCCGGCGCTGCCGCCCTCGGCGACGAGGTGCTCGGGTCGGGTGTAGCCCGCGTCGACCAGGTGACGGGCGACATCCACGAAATCGGTGAACGTGTTGCGCTTGTGCAGCAGCTTGCCGTCCTCGTACCACTGGCGGCCCATCTCGCCCCCGCCGCGCACATGGGCGATAGCGAAGACGACGCCCCGGTCGAGCAGCGACAGGCGTGGCACCGAGAACCCGGGGTCGATCGTCGCCTCGTACGACCCGTAGCCATACAGGTGCACCGGGCGCGGTGCGGCGCCGGGCTCGCCGAACGACCGCTTCCACACGAGCGAGACCGGCACCTGCACGCCGTCGGTCGCCGTCACCCACAGGCGGCGCTGCGCGTAGTCGCCGGGGTCGTAGCCGCCGAGCACGGGCTGCTGCTTGCGCAACGCCAGCGTGCGCGTGGCGACGTCGTAGTCGTATACGGTGCTCGGGGTCACGAATGAGCCGTAGCCGAGGCGCACGAGCGGCGGCGCCCACTCCGGGTTGCCGGCGGTGCCGACCGAGTAGAGCGGCTCGTCGAACGCGAGCTCGTCGACGGCGGCGGTCGCATAGTCGAGCACGCCGAGGCGGGCGAGCCCGTCGCGGCGGTAGCCGACGACGGCCCAGTCGCGGAACGTCGAGACGCCGAGGAGCCGCCGCCCCGGCTCATGGGGGAGCACCGCGGTGCGCGGTCCCGCAGGATCGGACGCCGCGACCCGCACGAGCTCGAAGTCGAGCGCACCGTCGTTGTGGAGCACATAGAGCACGTCCTCGCCGTCGACGACCGCGTGGGACGAGTCGTACTCGACCCCCTCGCGCCGCGGCCACACGACGCGGGGCTGCGCGGTCAGGTCGTCGGCCGGCACGAGCCATTCCTCGCTCGTGATCGACGAGCCGAGCCCGATCACCAGGAAGCGGTCGCTGCGGGTGAAGCCCGCGTCGACCCAGAACCGTTCGTCGGGCTCGTGGAACAGACGACGGTCGGATGCGGCATCCGCACCGATCTCGTGCAGCCAGACGGTGTCGGGGCGCCATGCGTCGTCCACCGTCGTGTAGACGATGTGGCGTCCGTCGGGGGAGAGGGTGGCGCCGGCGAACGTGCCCTCGATGACGTCGGGAAGTGTCTCGTCGGTGTCGAGGTCGCGCACCCGCAGCGTGTAGCGCTCGTCGCCCTCGACGTCGACGCCGTAGAGCAGCAGCCGGCCGTCGGTGGAGACCTCGAACGTGCCGAGGGAGAAGAACTCCTGGCCGTCGGCCTCGAGGTTGCCGTCGAGCAGGATCTGCTCGCCGACGACGGGCTCGCCCGGCTCGAGCGCGGGCGGGGTCCAGTCGTCGGGCGAACCGATCGGGGCGCGGCACTGGATGCCGTACTGCTTGCCTTCCTCGGTGCGCGCGTAGTACCACCACGCGCCGCGTCGCGTCGGCACCGAGAGGTCGGTCTCGAGCACGCGCCCCTTGATCTCCTCGAAGATGCGCTCCTGCACCGGCGCGAGCTGGGCGGTGCGCGACTCCGTGTAGCGGTTCTCCGCCTCGAGGTGGGCGACGACCTGGGTGTCGTCCTTGGCGCGCAGCCATTCATACGGATCGTCCACCGCATCACCGTGGTGGGTGCGCACGTGGGTGCGACGGGGGGCGACGGGGGGAACGGATGCCGCGGCAGCGGCGGACGCATCGGTCACCCTGCCCACGGTATCCCAGCCCGCCGCGCCCGCGGCCGACCGCGCGTCGGTCGCCGTGCGTACGCTGGGGGCATGAGCTCCGTCTCCCTCGGTCAGTATCCGCCGGCGCTGCGCACGCTCATCCATCTCAGCGACACGCACTTCCTCGCCGGCAACCGTCCTCTCGGCGGCCGGTATGACACGTCAGCGAACCTCACCGCGACCCTCGCGCGCATCGACGCGATGCGCATCGCGCCGGACGCGATCGTGATCACGGGCGACCTCACCGACCTCGGCGAGCCCGAGGCGTATGCGTCGCTGCGAGCGGTCGTCGAACCGTTCGCCGCGCGCCTGGCCGCCCCCGTCGTGTGGGTCGCGGGCAACCACGACGAACGACCGGCGCTGCGTGCGGGGCTGCTCGACGCCGCGCCCACGGAGGAGCCGGTGACGGGCGTCTGGGACCTCGGCGGCCTCCGGCTCATCGCGCTCGACTCCACCGTGCCCGGGTGGCACCACGGCGAGCTCGGCGACGCGCAGCTCTCCTGGCTGCGCGATCTGCTCGCGCACCCCGCGCCGCTCGGCACCCTGCTCGCCTTCCACCATCCGCCGCTGCCGAGCCACGTTCCGCTGTTCGACATCCTGGAGCTCCGCGACCAGCCGGCGCTCGCCGAGGTGGTCGCCGGAACGGATGTGCGCGGCATCCTCGCCGGGCATCTGCATTATTCGACGCACGGCACGTTCGCGGGTGTGCCCGTGAGCGTGGCCGCGGCGACCTGTTACACGATGGATCTCGCCGCTCCGGCGGCGAAGGTGAACGGTATGGACGCCGGGCAGTCGTTCCACCTCGTGCACGTCTACGCCGACACGATCACCCACTCGGTCGTGCCGGTCGCCGGGGCCGAGGCCGTCGACTACTTTGACGAGGCATGGCTCGAACGCATGGCCGCGCTCGATCCCGCGCAACGCCTGGAGCAGTTCTCCCGCAAGCGCTGAGCGCGCGATTAGGCTCGAGGCATCCACCTTCAGCCGTGATCACACCCACAAGGACACCCCATGGCAACCGATGCAACGACGCATACCCACACCCGCACCGAGACGGACTCGCTGGGATCGATGGAGATCCCCGGCCACGCCTACTGGGGCATCCACACCGCGCGCGCTCTCGAGAACTTCCCCGTCGCGAAGCGCCCCATCTCCGTCTACCCGGACCTCGTCACGGCGCTCGCGATGGTGAAGCAGGCCTCGGCGCGCGCGAACGCCGACATCGGGGTGCTCGATCCGGCCAAGGCCGACCTGATCGACCGCGCTGCGCAGCGGGTCATCGACGGCGACTTCCACGACCAGTTCGTCGTCGGTGTGATCCAGGGCGGCGCGGGCACGTCGACGAACATGAACGCGAACGAGGTCATCACCAACATCGCGCTCGAACTCGCGGGTCGTGAGCGCGGCGACTACGCGTTCCTGTCGCCCATCGACGACACCAATCGCAGTCAGTCGACGAACGACGTCTACCCGACGGCGGTGAAGATCGGTCTCTCGCTGACGCTCCGAAGCCTCCTCGACGAGCTGGCCAACCTGCGGCAGTCGTTCCTCGACAAGGCCGTGGAGTTCCACGATGTGCTGAAGGTCGGCCGCACTCAGCTGCAGGACGCAGTGCCGATGACGCTCGGGCAGGAGTTCCACGGCTTCGCCACGACCCTCGGCGAGGACTACAACCGACTCCGCGAGAACGCGTTCCTCATGTACGAGATCAACATGGGCGCGACGGCGATCGGCACGGGCATCACGACCCATCCCGGGTATGCGGCGGCGGTGCTCCACCACCTGCGTGAGATCACCGGCCTCGACCTCGCGACCGCCGACGACCTCGTCGAGTCCACGAGCGACACGGGCGCCTTCATGTCGTTCTCCGCGTCACTCAAGCGCAACGCGGTGAAGCTCTCGAAGATCTGCAACGACCTGCGTCTGCTCTCTTCAGGTCCGCAGGCCGGACTCGGCGAGATCAACCTGCCCGCGCGGCAGGCCGGCTCGAGCATCATGCCGGGCAAGGTGAACCCCGTGATCCCCGAGGTCGTGAATCAGGTCGCCTTCTCCGTCGTCGGCGCCGATATGACGGTCACGATGGCGGTCGAGGCGGGGCAGCTGCAGCTGAACGCCTTCGAACCCGTCATCGCGCACTCGATCTTCCAGTCGCTCACGTGGATGCGTCAGGCGATGTGGACGCTGCGCGTCAACTGCGTCGAGGGCATCACCGCGAACCGCGACCGCCTCGGTGCGATGGTCGGTGCCTCTGTGGGCGTGATCACTGCGCTCACGCCGTACATCGGCTACGCGGCCGCGGCGGCGCTCGCGAAGACGGCACTCATGACAGGGCGCAACGTCGCCGACCTCGTCGTCGAGGCGGGACTGATGTCGCGCGACGAGGTGACCAAGCAGCTGTCGCCCGCCCGCCTGTCGGGGCTGCAGACGATCACCGCCGCGATCCCCGTCATCGCGCCCGAGGACGCGCCGGTTCCGCCCGTCGGCTGACTCGACGTCGTGCCTCTTTCGGCTAACACTCAGGAACCGATATCGTCGCGGTAGCGTCACGCAGTGGCGCTCTTGTATCGACCCTGAGAGGGATCCCATGTCCGAACCGCAGTACGCCCCGCCGCCCCCGCCGGCTCCCGCCGCCGCCGTCGAGCAGCCGGGCCGCACGCTCGGCATCGTCGCCATCGTGTTCGCGATCATCATGCCCGTGGTCGGCCTGATCCTTGCGATCGTTGCAAAGGTGCAGTCCAAGCGCGCCGGTGTGAAGAACACGCCCTCCACCGTGGCGCTGACGTTGAGCATCATCTTCATCGTGCTCGGCATCATCGTGGCCATCATCGTCGCGGCGGTCGGTGCGGCCGCCGCCGCCGCGCTGCTCCAGCAGTGCGCGACGCTCGGCACGGGCATCCACGATGTCAACGGTGTGACCATCACCTGCAACTGACACCGCATCGACGAACGGCCGGCCCCCTCGGGGTCGGCCGTTCGTCGTGTGGGAGCGGTTCCCGCGTCAGTCGGTCATGCGGCAATGCGTCGTGAGCGCGCCGATGCCGTCGATGCCGACCGTGACAGTGGAGCGATCGCGCAGGAAGATCTGCGGATCGCGCGAGTAGCCGGCGCCACCCGGCGAACCGGTCGAGATGAGCGTTCCGGGAAGCAGCGTCACGGACTGCGAGAGCTGGGCGATGAGGGTCGCGACCGACCGCACCATCTGCCCGGTCGAGGCGTCCTGCACGGTTGTGCCGTCGACGATCGTCCAGATGTGGAGGTCCTGCGGGTCGGGGATCTCGTCGCGGGTGACCGCGTAGGGGCCGGTGGGGGTGAAGCCGTCGAACGACTTGCACCGGCTCCACTGGGCCTCCGAGAACTGGATGTCCCGGGCCGTGATGTCGTTGACGACCGTGTACCCCCACACATGGTCGAGGGCGTCTGCGGCAGCGACGTCCTTCGCGTGCCGGCCGATGATGACACCGAGTTCGGCCTCGTAGTCGACCGACTCGCTGAGCGACCGGGGCCAGGAGGTCGTCTGCTCGTGTCCCGCGAGGGAGTTGGGCCAGAGCACGAACACCGTGGGCGTGGCATCCGTCTTCAATCCGAGTTCGCCCGAGTGGGCGGCGTAGTTCAGGCCGACCGCGAGGATGACCGGCGGATCGTCGACCGCGGATGCGAACGCCACGCCCTCGAGCGAGGTCGCCGGCGCGGCCGGCGCCGCGGCGGCGATGCGGGCGAGCACGTCATCGCCGCCGGCGACGAGCTCGGACAGGCGGGCGGGGGCGCCGGGGAACAGCTCGTCGACGTAGACGGCGTCATCCTCCCGCACGAGTACGAGTCGGGGCTCCGTCGCCGCCGGGTGGAGCACGTGGGCGAAACGCATCTCTCCAGGCTAGTGCGGTCCCGCCTCTAGGCTGAGGCGATGGGGGATGCCGGCGGCGATCAGAATGACCGAAACCTGACCGAGGCCATGCCGCCCGTGGGGTCGAAGCGTCCCTAGCGTCGACGACGTCGCCGCTCGAGCAGAGCTGTTCGCGACGTGAGCGCATCCGATCCGGTGCCCCGCACAGACTCAGCGCCCGGTGCCGCGGCGATGCCTGCGTGTCTCCCGAGCGCTGAGTAGGTCTGGTGTCAGGATGCCCCGAGTCGCCGGACCTGTCAAGGGTGGGCCGATATGTCACACCCGCGCGCCGCGGCGTCGCGCGTGCTTGGATGGAGTCATGACTGACAACCGCACCAAGCCCGAGATCGACGCCCCTGAGGGTGACGCCCCGAGCGACCTCGTCATCCGCGACCTGATCGTCGGTGACGGGGCGGAGGCCAAGCCCGGCGACACCGTGACCGTCCACTACGTCGGTGTCGAGTTCACCTCCGGTGAGGAGTTCGACTCCTCGTGGGGTCGTGGCGAGAGCATCCAGTTCCCGCTGCGTGGCCTCATCCAGGGCTGGCAGGACGGCATCCCCGGCATGAAGGTCGGCGGACGGCGCGAGCTGGTCATCCCGCCGCACCTCGCGTACGGTCCCGCCGGTGGGCACTTCCTCGGCGGCAAGACCCTCATCTTCGTGATCGACCTGCTCGCCGTCGCCTGACTCGACCCGAGACATCCGGATGCCTCGTCCCCACGCGGGGGCGGGGCATTCGTCGTGTCAGCGGCCGTCATCTGTTCCGGCGGCCGTCATCAGGAATTTTCCATTCTTGGGAATGCATGTTGCAGGATGGTGGTTGCACCCGCCAGACATCGCGATCCGCGCGACCATCCACATGGAGATGACATGACCGACACGACGCTCGAACTCCCCGGCTACAAGGCCGGCACCTGGGTCCTCGACCCCTCGCACAGCGAGGTCACCTTCTCGGTGCGCCACATGATGATCTCGAAGGTGCGCGGCACCTTCGGCGTCAAGGCCGCCACCATCGAGGCTCCGGAGAACCCGCTCGAGGCGAAGGTCACCGCCACCGTCGACGTCACCTCGATCGACACCAAGGACGAGGGTCGCGACCAGCACCTTCGCAGCGCCGACTTCTTCGACACCGAGACCTACCCGACGATCGAGTTCGTCTCCACCGGCGTGCGCCTCGAGGGCGACAAGTTCCTCGTCGACGGCGACCTGACGATCCGCGGCATCACCAAGCCGGTCACGTTCGACTTCGACTTCGGCGGCTTCGGCAACGACCCGTGGGGCAACTACAAGGCCGGCGCGACCGCCAAGACGGTCATCAACCGCGAGGACTTCGGCCTCACCTGGAACGCCGCCCTCGAGACCGGCGGCGTGCTCGTCGGCAAGGACGTCACCATCGAGCTCGACCTGCAGGGCTCGCTGCAGGCCTGATCGCCTTCCCGTGGACGGGGTGGATGCCGCGGCATCCACCCCGTTCGTCGTTCAGCGTCGCAGGCGCAGCCGGTTCTGGGCGAGCAGGATGCCGAGGAAGACGATGAGTGCCCCGACGGGCTCCTGCCACGAGACGCCCTCGCCGAGCACGATTACGCCGAGCACGACGCCGACGACGGGCGTGATGTAGGTGACGGTCGATGAGCGGGTCGGGCCCCAGGCGCGAACGGTGTTCTGGTTCCAGACGTAGGCGACGCCCGTGCCGAGGAACCCGAGCAGCAGCATGCTGCCGACGACCCACACGTCGAGGGTGATCGGGGTGAGCGCGACGACCGGGGTGAGGAGCAGCATGATGACCGCTCCGAGCCCGATGTTGAGCAGCGAGAACACGAGCGCGGACATGCCGGTGTTCGCGACGAAGCGGCGCATGTACGCGAGGCTGAATCCGTAGCAGGCGGTCGCACCGAGCAGTGCGAGCTGCGCGACGATGTCATGGCCGAGGTCGAGCCCCTGCCAGGGGCCGATGATGACGACCACGCCGAGGATGCCGACCCCGATGCCGACCAGCTGCACGGGCTTGAGACGCTCTACGCGGAACAGGAGCCCCGCCATGATCGCGGTCATGATCGGCGTCGTCGCGTTGTAGATGCTGCCGAGCCCGCTGCTGACGTGCTGCTCGGCCCACGCGAACAGCACGTAGGGGGCGACGCAGAAGGTCACAGCGAGCACGAGCATGTGGCCCCACACGCGTCCGAATGCCGGCAGCCTCTCTCGGCGCCACAGCACGATGGCGGCGAGGGCGAGTGCACCGAGCACGAGACGGCTCCACACGATCTGCATCGGCGACAGGCCGGTGAGTCCGACTTTCATGAACAGGAAGCTGGCGCCCCAGACGATGCCGGTGAGGACGAACTGCACGGTCGTCGACGCGGCGCGGGTGGGGGCCGGGCTGGGGGGAGCGGTGG
>NZ_SCOB01000040.1:0-9655 GCF_005503465.1 Microbacterium sp. 4NA327F11
TCGCAGTGGCAGGGGATGTGCAGCGTCCGCACCCCGGCACACTACGCGGGGGTGCGGACGCTGCACATCCCCTGCCACTGCGACGTCGGATATCCGCCGGAGAACGGCGGGATCGCGTCGATCAGGGCACGGGGTGCGCGGCGTCGTACGCGCGGAAGCCGGGCGACAGGCGCACGAGCACGGCGACGATCCCGATGATGAGGAATCCGCCGAGCAGCGGCGGGAACCACAGTGCGGTGAAGGTCGCGAGCGTGCCGGCGTAGAGGGCACCGATACGGGGTCCGCCGGCTACCACGACGGTGAAGATGCCCTGCAGGCGTCCGCGCATCGCGTCGGGCACGGCCGACTGCATCATGGTGGAACGGTAGATCGCGCTGACGTTGTCGGCGGCTCCGGAGACGGCGAGCACCGCGGCGCCCGCGGCGATCAGCACGACGTTCGGGGTGTTCGGGCCGACCGTCTCAGGCGCGAACGCGCCGAGGGCCGCGGCGGCGAGCACCGCGCCGAAGGCGAGGATGCTGGCGCCGTAGACGATGATCGACCGCTCGATACCGAGGCCGTGGTGCCGATAGCGTGCGATCGGTCCCGACAGCAGGCTCGACAGCAGGGCGCCGAGCGCGACGGCGGCGGTGAGCACGCCCGTCGTGATCGCGCCACCTCCGAGCAGCACGGCGCCCACGGCGGGGAAGAGGGCGGTCGGCTGTCCGAACGTCATCGCGGTGATGTCGAGGATGTACTGCAGCCGGATGTTCCCGGCCTTCCGGAGGAATCCGAGCCCGTCGCGCAACGACTCGAGGCCGGGTCGCGCGATCGTGCCCTCGGGGCGCAGGCGCGGCAGGGTCCACAGGCCGAGGAACAGCGACGACATGAGCAGCACGTCGACCGAGTACGTCCAGGCGTACCCGACGGTCGCCACCAGCACGCCCGCGAGCGCGGGACCTGCCATCACCATGATGCCGACGGTCACGCCCTGCAGTGCGGCGGCCGCCGGGAGGAGGTCGCGGGGCAGCAGGCGCGGCGTGATGGCCGACCGTGTGGTCATGACGATCGAGTTGGCGGCGGAGTTCACGACACTCAGGAGGTATAGCGACCAGAGACTCTCGACCTGCGTCCACGCGAGTGCGGCGATGAGGGCCGTCGACACGAACGTGACGGATGCCGCGATGAGGGCGACTGCGCGCCGGTCGAACGCGTCGGCGAGCATGCCGCCGTAGAGGCCGGCGAGCACCATGGGGATGAGCCCGGCCACCGCGATCATCGACACCGCGAAGGTGTCGCCGGTGAAGTCGTAGACCTGCAGCATGACGGCGACGATCGTCAGCTGGCCGCCGAGGCCCGACAGGGTCGCTCCCACCCAGAGCCGCGCGAAGGCGGGCACCGTGGTGAGAGGGCGGATGTCGATGAATGCGCTGCGGCGGGCGTTCACGATCGGGTCGAGGGGGATGAAGACGAACGCACGCGTCGAGCCTAGTCGTGCCGGATGTCGCGGCCCGCCGCCGCGGTCGCGGTGGCCGCCCGGCGCTGGTAAGCTGTTCCGGTTGCCGTTCGATCGGCCGCGGAGAAAGAGAGCTCGCACATTCGGTGACGGGCACCGCGCAACGAGGAGAAAGGGGATCGCTCTATGGCACTGGAACAGGACGTCAAGAAGGCGATCATCGAAGAGTACGCGACGCACCCCGGTGACACCGGATCCCCCGAGGTGCAGGTCGCTCTGCTGACGCAGCGCATCAAGGACCTCACCGAGCACCTCAAGGAGCACAAGCACGACCACCACTCGCGTCGTGGTCTGTTCCTGCTCGTCGGTCAGCGCCGTCGTCTGCTCGGCTACCTCCAGGACATCGACATCGCGCGTTATCGCTCGCTGATCGAGCGTCTCGGCCTTCGCCGCTGAGTCACCCGGCGTACATCGTCTTCTGAGGCCCGTCCCACGGTGTGGGGCGGGCCTCTGCTCGTTCCCTCGCGCCTCGCCCTTCGTCTCTTGCGGCGCACGGCGGGTGTGACGACGATCGGCCCGCCCCCGGAAGGGGCGGGCCGATCGTCGTCAGGTGTCAGACGCGTGCGGCGCGTGCGGCGACGAGGTCGGCGTGCCAGCGTTCGGCCACGTCCGGATGTGCGCGAAGGCGCGACTTGAGGGCGTTCTCGCCGTAGGTCGCGAAGATGGGGTTCGTGGGGTCGTCGGTCACGCCTCGCGCCTGGGCGGCGAGCTCCGCCGGCAGGTCGATGATCGGCAGCTGTGCGTCGAGGGTCGGGTTGAAGAAGAACGGAACCGAGATGCGCTCGTCGGGGTACCGGGGCGAGATCACGCGGTGGTTGGTCGCCTTCAGGTAGCCCTGCGTCGCATATTCGAGCAATTCGCCGATGTTGACCACGAACGCGCCCTCGACCGGCGGGGCATCCACCCATGCGCCGTCGCGCTCGACCTGCAGCCCGCCCTTGCCGGGCTCGACCCACAGCAACGTCAGCACGCCGGAGTCCTTGTGGGCGCCGACTCCCTGCTGAGGCGTCGGGTCCTCCTTGCCGGGGTACCGCACGATCTTGATCAAGGTGGAGGGCTCACCGAAGTGCTGGTCGAAGTACGACTCCTCTGCGCCGAGGGCCAGTGCCCATGCCCGCAGCAGCGTCCGCGCCACGTCGCTGAGGCGCTCGTGCCAGTCGAGCACGACCTCCTTGAGCTCGGGCAGGTTCTCGGGCCACAGGTTCGGTCCGATCAGTCGCGCATAGTCGGGCGCGTCGGCATCCGTGATCGGTTCGCGCTCGGGCCCGATATCGATCTGTTCGCGCCAGTCGACCTTCCCCTGCGTGCGCTCGCCCCCGACGCGGGTGTAGCCGCGGAACTGCGGCGAGTTGAGGTTCTCGATCGCCAGCTTCTCGGCCTCGGGCAGGGCGAAGAGCTCCTTGGCGACCCGCAGCAGCCGCGCTTCCTCGGCGGGAGCGATGCCCGTGCCGGTGAGGTAGAAGAATCCGACGTCGTGCGTCGCGGCCCGAAGCTGCGCGCGGAATTCAGCGGCCTCAGCCTCGCCCTGGCGCAGCAGCGAGAAGTCGAGCACGGGAAGCGAGAGATCGGTCATGCGTCGAGGCTATGTCGGAACAGGCCGCACAGCTCGTTTGTTGCACCCCGTGACCGGAGCGCTTGCGCGGGGGCGCGCAGGCCGGGCGATAGCCTTCGCTCCGAAGGGGAGGGGCCGCATGACGACACTCGGCGACGCCGCAGAGCTGGATGCCGCGATCGGCGCCGTCGACTGGGCCGCCCTCCCGCCGGGTGTGGTGCGCGCCGACCTCGATGCGCCGAGCGGTCGCCTTGCACGCATCGTCGCCGGCGCTGAGGATGCCCCGCGGGTGCTCCTCGTGCCCGGGGCGACAGGCTCGAAGGAGGACTTCCTGCTGATGATCCCGTCGCTGCTCGCGGCGGGCTATCGCGTGGAGTCGTACGATCTCGCCGGCCAGTTCGAGTCGGGTGGGGCGGGTCCGGAGAACCTCGACCCGCCGCGCGCGCATTACGACTACGACCTGTTCTGCGCCGACCTGCGGGCTGTGCTCGATGCCGGACGCGCGCCCGCGCATGTGCTGGGCTACAGCTTCGGGGGTCTTGTGGCACAGGTGCTGCTGGTCGAGCAGCCCGAGCTGTTCGCTTCGCTCGCGCTGCTCACCTCGCCGCCCGACGTCGGCCAGGTGTTCCGCGGGGTGAAGCGCATCGGACGGTTCTCGGGGGCGACCTCGCCGCACGCGGGTGCATCGCTCATGCTGTGGGGCATCCGCAACAACCTCAACCGGGTGCCGCCGGAGCGCATCGCCTTCGTGCGAGAGCGCTTCGCGCAGACGCGTCGGGCGAGCGTCGACGACATCGTGGGGCTCATGAAGCGGATGCCGGATGTCGCGGAGGCTGTCGCCGCCCTGCCGTTGCCGAAGCTCGTGGCGACAGGCCGTCACGACCTGTGGCCGGAAGCGCAGTATCGGGAGTACGCGGCGCGGATCGGGGCATCCATCGCGGTCTACGACACCGGGCACAGCCCGTGCGAGACGACGCCGCATCAGCTGGTGCGCGATCTGCTGAGCCTGTACGGCGAGACGGATCAGACCCCGCGGGAATAACCGTGGACGCGAGGTGTTTCACAAATTACATTCACGTGCATACAATCGTGAGTACGTAGACGAAAGCGGGACACCATGAGCGAGAACAGCGCACCCACCCCCGCCGTGCAGTTCGGCATCTTCACCGTGAGCGACATCACGCAGGATCCGACCACGGGCACGACCCCGAGCGAGGCCGAGCGCATCCGCGCGACCCTCACGATCGCGAAGCACGCGGAAGAGGTCGGGCTCGACGTCTTCGCGCTCGGCGAGCACCACAACCCGCCGTTCTGGTCGTCCTCGCCCACCACGACCCTCGCCTACATCGCCGCCCAGACCGAGCGGCTCATCCTCTCCACCGCGACGACGCTCATCACCACGAACGACCCGGTGAAGATCGCCGAGGACTACGCGATGCTGCAGCACGTCTCCGGCGGCCGCGTCGACCTCATGCTCGGGCGCGGCAACACCGGCCCGGTCTACCCCTGGTTCGGCAAGGACATCCGCCAGGGCCTGCCGCTCGCGATCGAGAACTACGCGCTGCTGCACAAGCTGTGGCGCGAGGACGTCGTCGACTGGGAGGGGAAGTTCCGCAGCCCCCTGCAGGGCTTCACCTCGACCCCGCGTCCGCTCGACGGCGTCGCGCCGTTCGTCTGGCACGGCTCGATCCGCACCCCCGAGGTCGCCGAGCAGGCCGCCTACTACGGCGACGGGTTCTTCGCGAACAACATCTTCTGGCCCGCCTCGCACTTCCAGCGGCTCATCACGCTGTACCGCGAGCGCTTCGCCCACTACGGCCACGGCACCGCCGAGCAGGCGATCGTCGGACTCGGCGGTCAGGTGTTCATGCGCCCGAAGTCACAGGACGCCGTGAGCGAGTTCCGCCCGTACTTCGACAACGCCCCCGTCTACGGCCACGGCCCGTCGATGGAGGACTTCACCGAGATGACCCCCCTCACGGTCGGGTCTCCGCAGCAGGTCATCGACCGCTACGCCGGCATGCGCGACCTGTTCGGCGACTACCAGCGACAGCTGTTCCTCATCGACCACGCCGGCCTGCCGCTGAAGACCGTGCTCGAGCAGCTCGACCTGCTGGGCTCCGAGGTGGTTCCCGTGCTGCGCAAGGAGTTCCAGACCAACCGTCCCGAGACCGTCCCGGATGCCCCGACCCACGCGTCGCTCGTCGCCGCGGCCTACGACGGCGCCGCTCCGCGCGAGGCGCGTCCGCGCGCGAACCGCGGCGACAACCTCACCCACGGTTCGCCCTATGAGGACACCAAGGAGCGTGCCGGCGCCGCCTTCGGCGCCGCCGCGACCCGGACGGGGGCCTGAGATGACCGCCCGCCGCATCGCGGTCGTCACCGCGGGATTGTCGAACCCGTCGTCGACGCGCATGCTCGCCGACCGCCTCGCCGCCGCGACAGTGCGCCAGCTGTCGGAGCGGGGGATCGAGGCATCCGTCGACACGTTCGAACTGCGCGACTACGCCCACGACATCACGAACAACCTGCTGACCGGCTTCGCGCCGGCGCCGCTCGAGACGATGATCAACACCGTGGTCTCGGCGGACGCGCTCATCGTCGTCACCCCGATCTTCTCGACGAGCTACTCGGGACTGTTCAAGTCGTTCATCGACGTGCTCGACCCCGACGCCCTCACCGGCACCCCGGTGCTCATCGGCGCGAACGCGGGCACCGCACGGCACTCCCTCGCGATCGACTACGCGATCCGTCCCGTGTTCGCCTACCTGCACGCCCAGCCGGTGTCGACGGGGGTGTTCGCGGCGTCGTCCGACTGGGGTGGCGCGGGCGACCAGGTCGCGCCGCTCGCGTCGCGCATCGAGAAGGGCGCCGCCGAACTGGCGGAGGCCATCGCACTGCACGCCGAGAAGGCGGCATCCGACCCGTTCGACCCGTCGTCGTACCTCGGCGAGGGCCGCTCGTTCGGCCACCTGCTCGGGGGCCTCGCGGGGGAGTGACCCCCGCGGGTCAGGCGATCTCTGACTCGACGAGCGTCTTGAGCGTGCCGAGGCCGGTGAGGAACGTGTTCGCGAGCATCTTGTCGAGGAACAGCTTTCCCATGATCCAGGTGCGCACGTTCACCTCACCCGACACGATCCAGTGCACATCGACACCTCCGGCGGCCGCCGGAGTGATGGAGAACACCACGTCGGAGGTCGAGGGCTTGGGCGTCCAGAAGTTCATCGCGACGTCGAGTCGCGACGGACGCTCGGTGCCGGTGATCTCCATGCGTCCCTTGCCGAGGCGCTTTCCCTCGTAGAGGAACACCGAGCCGACTCCGCTCGTGGGGCCCTCGTTGCTTGTCACGGTGGTCGGGTCCATCGTGGGGAACGGGTTCCAGTCGTTGAAACGGCCGAGCTCGTTGATGCGGTCGAAGACGGCTTCGGCGGGGGCGTCGATGTGCTCGACGACGTCGACGTATTGGCGAGGCATGGCGCTCACCCTAGTGGGTCGGCCGGTGGCGTGTCTGCGGGCGCGGTCGGCACGACCCCGCGCCGCGCGAGCGCAGCATCGACGACGAAGCCGATCGCCAGCGCGACCACGATCGAGACGAGCACGGCGACGATCGGGCCGCCCGGCAGCAGCACCGCTGCGGCCGCCCCGATGAGCGCCTGATAGGCCGCCCAGCCGAGGGCGGCCGTGCCCGTCACGCCGAGATAGCGAGCGGCGGGCACGTGGGACGCCCCGGCGACGAGATTCACCGCGAGGCGGGCGAACGGGATGAACCGGGCGGTGAAAACCACGGCCCCCGCGCGTCGGTGCAGTCGGGCCCGCGCCCAATCGAACGCCGCGCGGATCTTCGGCCGCTGCATCCATCGCCATCGCTCGAGCCCGACCGTGCGCCCGATCAGGTAGCAGCACGTGTCGCCGGAGAACGCGGCGAGAGCCGCGACCAGGATCACCGCGACGATGAACGGATGCCCCGTGGCCACCGCCAGCGCGCCGAACGCCGTCACCGCCGTCTCCCCTGGGAGGACCACCAGGAAAGCGTCGCCGAACACGAGCGCGGCCAGCAGGGGGAGCGCCCACGGGCTCTCGGCGAGCCCGGTCAGCCAGTCGTCGACCATCGGATGCCCACGATCCCAGGCGGGAGTCGACACGTCGGGGAACCCTCGGTGACCGGCGGTGGGAACCTGGGTGAACACTCGGCGATCGCGGCCGATTCGGGGCATCCGCGTGTCGTGGGCACCCCACCCTGGTGTCGTGAGAGTCGCGCTGGTCGCTGAATCCTTCCTCCCCCACATGAACGGGGTCACCGGCTCTGTGCTCCACGTGCTGCGGCACCTGGGCGAGGCCGGGCACGAGACCCTCGTCATCGCCCCGAAGGCGCCCGACACGATCGGCGCCGTCGATGCCGCCCGCACCGAGCTGCTGCGATCGGTGCCGATGCCCTCCTATCCGCAGGTGCGTCTCGTGTTCGCGCGGGCCGCCCGCATCGCCGGGATCCTCCGCGACTTCCAGCCGGACGTCGTTCACCTCGCATCGCCCTTCGTGCTGGGCTGGCAGGCGCTCGTCGCCGCCGACGGTCTGCACCTGCCGTCGGTCGCGATCTACCAGACCGACGTCGTCGCCTACGCCCGGAAATACGGCCTGCCGAAGGCGACCGCCCTCGTCGAAGGCCACGTCACACGCCTGCACCGTCGCGCGACCTCGACTCTCGCGCCCTCGACCGCCTCGATCGCACAGCTGAACGAGTTGGGCGTCGACCGGGTGCGGATGTGGGGGCGCGGCGTCGACGCCGAGCGATTCGCGCCCGAGCGGCGCAGCGATCTGTGGCGCGCGCGCACGGCCCCCGGCGAGCAGCTCATCGGCTACGTCGGGCGTCTCGCGCCCGAGAAGCAGGTGGAGGACCTGCGGGCCGTCGCCGACATCCCCGGCACCCGGCTCGTCATCGTCGGCGACGGGCCCTCGCGGGCGCAGCTCGAACGCGAGCTGCCGCGCGCGATCTTCCTCGGCCACCTGGGTGGCGACGATCTCGCCCGCGCGGTCGCGAGCTTCGACGTCTTCGTCCACCCGGGGGAGAGTGAGACCTTCGGTCAGACCATCCAGGAGGCGCTCGCGAGCGGGGTGCCGGTCGTCGCGACCGGGCGCGGCGGCCCGGTGGACCTCGTGCACTCGAGCCTCGACGGCTGGCTCTATCGGCCGGGAGACCTCGGCGACCTGCGCGCCCGGGTCGAGGATCTCGTCGGCGACGACGCAAAACGCCGCGCGTTCTCCCGGGCGGCGCGCGAAGGCGTGAGGGAGCGCACATGGAGCGCGCTCGTCGGCCGGCTCGTGCAGCACTACGACGAGGCTCGGGACCTGCGACGCATCGATGACGCGCTCTTCGTGCGCGCCGCGATCCGCCCGGAGACCGTCGCACGCACGGCCCCCGCGCCGCATCCGATTGCGTGGCACCGCTACGTCGCCCTCGGCGACTCGATCACCGAGGGCCTGTGCGACACCTCCCGTATGCCGGCCGGGATGTACCGGGGCTGGGCCGACCGGCTCGCGATGCTGCTCGCGCACGGATCGGCGGGCGCCGCGCCGTTCCGGTTCGCAAACCTCGCGGTGCGCAGCCGCCGCGTGCGCGACCTCGAGACCGATCAGGTCACCCGAGCCCTCGGCCTGCGCCCGGACCTCGTGTCGATCCTCATGGGGGCCAACGACCTCGTCGGGCACGGCGCCGACCCGCTCGCGCTCGCCGCCCGCCTCGAGGCGCAAGTGCGTCGCCTGCGGGACGCCGGCGTCGACGTGCTGCTGGTCACTCCCTTCCTTCCGCGGCGCCGCGCGGCGCGGCTGTTCGCGCGACGGTTCGCCGTCTACGCCTCGGAGTTGCGGCGCATCGCCCGCGACACCGGGTCGATGCTGCTCGACACCGAGGCACATCCGGCGCTCGGCGACCTCGACATGTGGGCCGACGACAAGGTGCACATGCGCTCCCGCGGCCACCGCTTCCTCGCGTACCGGGCGGCGGAAGCGCTGGGGGTACCCGATGCCGAGGCGCTCGGCGGGCTCGATGCCGCCCTTCACGCCGACGACGACGCCCCGGATCCGCACGGCTGGCTGCGCCGGCACGCGCTGCCGTGGATCTGGCGCCGCCTGCATGGGCGCACCGCGGGGGACGGGTTGTCGGCCAAGCACGACGACTACGTCGACCTTCCGGTCGGCGGTGACGGCGTGCGAGGCCGCGTCTGAGGCTCAGTACCAGCCGGTCGCCTGCGAGTGCGCCCACGCACCGCAGGGGGAGCCGTAGCGCGCGCTGATGTAGGCGAGGCCCCAGTTGATCTGCGTGTTGCCGTTGGTGCGCCAGTCGGCTCCGGCGGTGGCCATCTTCGAGCCCGGCAGCGCCTGCGGGATGCCATACGCCCCGCTCGAGGGGTTCAGGGCGTTCGCCCGCCAGCCCGATTCGCGATTCCACAGCGACACGAGGCACGAGAACTGGTCGGATCCCCAGCCGTACGCCCCTATCGCGCCCCGGGCGTAGGCCTGCGCGCCGGCCGGATCGACGACGACACCGTAGTCGGTGCCGCCGGACGACCCGGAACCCGACCCGCCTGACCCCGCCCCGCCGGTTGACCCTGACC
>NZ_SCOB01000041.1:0-9620 GCF_005503465.1 Microbacterium sp. 4NA327F11
AGCGTGAGACACGAAGACCTCCGTGGTCAGGATGCGAGTGTGGTAACCCACATCCTGCCCGGAGGTCTTCGCCTACCTCACCCGTTCACAACCTCCCGGGGAAGTACACCTAGCCAGCACCGCTATGGATGCCGCATCGCGCCGTCAGATCGCGAAACCGAGCGCCCGCATCATGTCGCGGCCGTCGTCGGTGATGCGTTCCGGGCCCCACGGCGGCATCCACACCCAGTTGATGCGGAAGCGCTCGACGACCCCGTCGAGGGCCTGCGAGGTCTGCTCCTCGAGCACGTCGGTGAGCGGGCAGCCCGCCGAGGTAAGGGTCATGTGGATCACGAGCGCGTCGTTCTCGTCGTCCCAGGCCAGATCGTAGATGAGGCCGAGGTCGACGACGTTGATCCCGAGTTCGGGGTCCATGACGTCCTTGAGCGCCTCGGTGACCTCGTCGTACTTCTCGGGGGTCAGCGTCGCGGTCATGGACACAGCCTAGGCCTCCGCGCCTGCGGCGGGCTCGAGGAAGCGGTCGTAGCCCTCGTTCTCGAGACGCTCGGCGAGCTCGGGACCGCCCTCCTCCGCGACGCGGCCCTTGACGAGCACGTGCACGAAGTCCGGCTGGATGTAGCGCAGGATGCGCGTGTAGTGCGTGATCAGGAGCACGCCGAGGCCGGTGGCCTCCTTCGCACGGTTCACGCCCTCCGACACGATCTTGAGCGCGTCGACGTCGAGTCCGGAGTCGGTCTCGTCGAGCACCGCGATCGCCGGCTTGAGCAGCTCGAGCTGCAGGATCTCGTGGCGCTTCTTCTCGCCGCCCGAGAAGCCCTCGTTGACGTTGCGCTGTGCGAACTTCGCGTCCATGCGCAGGTTCGACATCGCAGCCTTGACGTCTTTGGTCCAGGTGCGGATCGAGGGCGCCTCGCCGTCGACGGCGGTCTTCGCGGTGCGCAGGAAGTTCGTGACGGTGACACCGGGGATCTCCACCGGGTACTGCATCGCCAGGAACAGCCCCGCGCGGGCGCGCTCGTCGACGCTCATCGCCAACACGTCGGCGCCGTCGAGCGTGATCGAGCCGCCGGTGACCGTGTACTTCGGGTGGCCGGCGATCGTGTACGCGAGCGTGGACTTGCCGGAGCCGTTGGGGCCCATGATGGCGTGCGTCTCACCGCTGCGGATCGTGAGGCTCACACCGTTCAGGATCGGCGTGGTGCCTTCGTCGGTCTCGACCGTCACGTGCAGGTCGCGGATCTCCAGGACAGACATGGGGGATGTTCCTTCTTCAGCTCAGGTCTTTGGTGACGGCCGGGTCGATGAGCACGTCGTCACCGTCGATGACGACCTCGTAGACGGGCACCGGCTCGTAGGCGGGGAGGTTGAGGGGCTTGCCGGTGCACAGCGAGAACGCGGAGCCGTGCGCCCAGCACTCGAGGGTCTCGCCCTCGACGAAGCCGTCGGCGAGCGAGATGTCGCCGTGCGTACACGTGTCGCCGATCGCGTGCACGACGCCGTTCGAGTCGAGCACGACGGCGATCGCGACGCCGCCGATCTCGACGCGGATCGCGCTGTCGGGCTCAAGCGCGCTGAGGGCGGCGACGCGAGTCGCGGTCATCGGGCGTCCTCCCCCGCGAGCTCCGCCTCGATGGCGGCGGTCAGCTGCTCCTCCAGGTCGGGCACGCCGATCTTCTGCACGATCTCGGCCAGGAAGCCGATCACGACCAGGCGTCGAGCCTCGGCCTCGGGGATGCCGCGCGCCTGCAGGTAGAACAGCTGCTCCTCGTCGAAGCGGCCCGTCGCGCTCGCGTGACCGGCGCCGACGATATCGCCCGTCTCGATCTCGAGGTTCGGGATGGAGTCGGCGCGCGCGCCGGAGGTGAGCACCAGGTTGCGGTTCGCCTCGTACGAGTCGGTGCCGACGGCATCCGGTCCGATGAGAACGTCGCCCACCCACACGGTGCGCGCCGTGTCCCCTTGCAGGGCGGCCTTGTAGAGCACGTCCCCCGAGGTGTGCCCGCCCTTGTGGTGCAGGTAGACCTGGCTCTCGAGGTGCTGGCCGGCGTCGGCGAACGCGAGACCGTAGAGCTCTCCTACCGCGCCGGCACCGGCGAGCTCGACGCTCGGGTTCACCCGCACGAGGCCACCGCCAAAGCTGACGACGATGTGACGCAGGTGCGCGTCGCGGTCGACCCGGGCCTGATGGGATGCCGCGTGCACCGCGTCATCCGCCCACCGATGGAGGGCGACGACGGTGAGGTCCGCACCGTCGCGCACGACGATCTCGACGTTCTCGGCGAACTCCGCCGTGCCCGTGTGGTCGAGGAGCACGGTCGCACGCGAGTGCGGACGCGCCTCGATCACGACGTGCGCGGTCGCCCGCCCGCCGGTGCCGGCGACGTCGACGCGGATGGGCACCTCGTGCTCCCCGTCGACGACGACCGAGACGGCCTCGGGGCTCTGCGCCCACGCGATCGCGGACGGCAGGTCCTCGGGCCGGAACACGGCGCCCCGAGCGGATGCCGCGGCATCCGTGGTCGGCGTCACGGTCACCGTGACCCCGTCGGTCTGCGGGTCTGCCGCGTCGAACAGACGGGCCAGACGCGCGACGGGAGTGTGCTTCCAGTTCACCTCGCGGCCGGTCGGACGCTCGAAAGCCTCGGGATCGAACGAACGGAATCGCTCCGAACGTGTCTGCACCGGCACGGTCGCGGCGGTCACCACGGCGGCGGCAGGGTCGATGTGGCCCTTCTCGTCGTGCGAGGGGGCCTCGGTCGCTGTCGTCATCAGCCGACGGATCCTTCCATGCCCATCTCGATGAGCTTGTTGAGTTCGAGTGCGTACTCCATCGGCAGCTCCCGTGCGATCGGCTCGATGAAGCCGCGCACGATCATCGCCATCGCCTCGTCCTCGGGAAGGCCGCGGCTCATGAGGTAGAAGAGCTGCTCCTCGCTGACCTTCGACACCGTGGCCTCGTGCCCGAGCTGCACGTCGTCGACCCGGATGTCGATCGCCGGATACGTGTCGGAGCGGGAGATGGTGTCGACCAGCAGCGCGTCGCAGCGCACGGTGTTGGCGCTGTGGTGCGCGTTCGGGTCGACTCGCACCTCGCCGCGATACCCCGCGCGACCGCCGCCCCGGGCGATCGACTTCGAGACGATCGAGGACTGCGTGTACGGCGCCATGTGGATCATCTTCGCGCCGGCGTCCTGGTGCTGACCGGGACCGGCGAAGGCGACTGAGAGGGTCTCACCCTTGGCGTGCTCGCCCATGAGGTAGATAGACGGATACTTCATCGTCACCTTGGAGCCGATGTTGCCGTCGACCCATTCCATCGTCGCGCCCTCGTGGGCGATCGCACGCTTGGTGACGAGGTTGTACACGTTCGTCGACCAGTTCTGGATCGTCGTGTAGCGCACCCGGGCGTTCTTCTTGACGATGATCTCGACCACGGCCGAGTGCAGCGAGTCGCTCTGGTAGATCGGCGCCGTGCAGCCCTCGATGTAGTGCACGTACGAGTCTTCGTCGGCGATGATCAGGGTGCGCTCGAACTGACCCATGTTCTCGGTGTTGATGCGGAAGTAGGCCTGCAGGGGGATCTCCACGTGCACGCCCTTCGGCACGTACACGAACGAGCCACCCGACCACACCGCGGTGTTCAGCGCCGCGAACTTGTTGTCGCCCGCGGGGATCACGGTGCCGAAGTACTCCTCGAAGAACTCCGGGTGCTCCTTCAGCGCGGTGTCGGTGTCCATGAAGATGACGCCCTGACGCTCCAGATCCTCCTGGATCTGGTGGTAGACGACCTCCGACTCGTACTGCGCGGCGACGCCGGCGACGAGCCGCGAGCGCTCCGCCTCCGGGATGCCGAGGCGCTCGTACGTGTTGCGGATGTCCTCGGGGAGGTCCTCCCACGACTGCGCCTGCTTCTCGGTCGAGCGCACGAAGTACTTGATGTTGTCGAAGTCGATCGCACTGAGATCGGCGCCCCACGTCGGCATGGGCTTGCGGTCGAAGAGCGACAGGCCCTTCAGACGCGTCTTCAGCATCCACTCCGGCTCGGCCTTCAGGGCGGAGATGTCGCGCACGACGGCCTCGCTGAGACCTCGTTTCGCGCTCGCACCCGCGGCATCCGCGTCGTGCCAGCCGAACTCGTAGACACCGATGCCCTCGAGTTCGGGGCGGTCGATCAGCACATCCGACATGTCGTCACTCTCCTCCTGGGGCTCAGCGCTGTCATGCGCTCCGGCATTCCTTCGCCCCGTTCGGAGTGACGGGAGGATGCCGCTTCCGGGCCCGGTCAGCAGGCACAATCTGCGCGCCTACACTGTCTGTGATGCGGAACGCGCATGCGTCGCATCCCACATCCGATCCTACAGGTTCCGCCCACCCCGAGGGTGGCGCGAACCGCGCCGTCGCGCCGCTGACGGCCTCCGTGGAGGCATCCGCCCATGTCCGCAGACCCCGCCGTCGCGCGCCGTCGCTCACTGCTGTCCTATCTGCCCGAGCGACCCGGCCGCAGCATGATCGTCGCCGCCTGGGCGACGCTGGTCGTGCAGATCGCGATCGTGGGCACGGGCGGCCTCGTACGGCTGACCGGTTCGGGTCTCGGATGCCCCACCTGGCCCAAGTGCACGGCGGACTCGCTCGTGGCGACCCCCGAGATGGGGATCCACGGCCTGATCGAGTTCGGCAACCGCAGCCTCACCTTCGTGCTGGCGATCATCGCGATCGTGACGTTCGTGCTGACCCTGCGCTACCGGAAGCAGCGCCGCGACCTCTTCTGGCTGTCGCTGCTCGTCGGCATGTACATCCCGCTGCAGGCGGTGCTCGGCGGCATCACCGTGCTCTCCCAGTTGAACCCCTACGTCGTGGGCCTCCACTTCTTCGCGTCGGTGCCGCTCGTCGCCCTGTCGGCGGCGCTCGTCGTGCGCGTCTACGCCGTGCCGGGACCCCGCGTGCGCGCGGTGCCGACCTGGTACGCGGCGGTCGCACACGTGACGAGCGGTTTCGTGCTGTTGACGGTGATCGTCGGCATCCTCGTCACCGGATCGGGCCCGCATGCCGGCGATGAGCATGCGATCCGCAACGGCCTCGACTCCGAGGTGCTGCAGCACATCCACGCGATACCGGCCTACGTCACATTCGCGTTGACCGTGGCGCTGGTCGCGAGCTCCTTCCGCACCGAGCCCGCTCTTCGCCTGCGCTTGTGGACGTCGCTGCTGCTGGCCGTCGAGCTCGTGCAGATCGCGGTCGGTCTCATCCAGGCGAACACCGGGCTCCCCATCGCGCTCGTGAACGTGCACATGGTGCTCGCGGTGACCCTCGTGGCGGCGATGACGGCCGTCGTGCTCAACCTGAAGCGCACGGTGGTCGCCGCTTCTTAGGGAATCCATAGCCGCAGAGTTTGCGGTCTCCGCGCCAGGCGACAAGGCTGGGAAGGCGGTTCGGCCACCCCGGCCGACCGGAAGGAGATCCCACCGATGACCCCCCGCCCGCGCCTCACCCGCAGCATCGCCTACTGGGTGCTGACGCTCGGTTCCATCCTCAGCATCGGCTTCGGCGTCTGGCTCGTGATCGACAAGATCACCGTCATGACCACGACGCTCGGCAACCAGACCGCGACCGGGATCGAGGTGTACGCGGGCCAGTCGTGGGTCCTCCTCGGCGCGGCGTTCATCGTCGCCGGGCTCGTGGGCCTCGTCGCGGTGCTTGCGCTCGCCGCAGCCGCCCGCGTGTTCGCCGCCCCCATCGTCCCCGTTGCCGCGCCGGTCTGGCCGGAAGGCGTGACCGACCCGATCAGCGCCGAGCCGGCCCTGACCGAGCCCACCGAGCCCGTCGCCGACGAGCTGCCCGTCGCGCCCGCCGCGCCGGAGACGACCGACAGCAAGTGAGCTAGAGCCCCGCAGCCGCCTCGTCGACACGGACCGCGAGGCGCTCGAGGGCGTCGAGAGCATCGACCAGTCGTTCACGGTCGCGCTCGCCGAGCTTGGAGAGGGCCTCCCCCACACGGGAGGCCCTCTCTGCGCGTGCGCGCAACAAGGTCGCGACGCCGAGATCGGTCGGGATCACGATCGTCGCGCGGCGATCGTCAGGATCATCATGACGGGCGATCAGTCCGCGCTGCTCCAAGTCGGCGAGGATCCTCGTCATGCTCGGCGCGGTCACCACCTCGATGCGCGCGAGGTCGGATGCGCGCGTCTCCCCCAGCCTCACGATGCTCGACAGCGTCGACGTCAGCCCGTAGGACAGCCCGTCGGCGTTCGCTCGGATGCGCCGGTTGATCCGCCCCACGACCACGGACAGACGCTCGGCGTCGCCGGGATGAACGCCGCCGCCGGTCACGACGCGCTGCTCACGACCGGCACGGGCGCAGTGGCGGCGTGTACATAGTGGCGACCGCGCACGAGGGAGGCGATCGCTCCGATCAACGACATGATGGCGGCGGCGAGGAACACGATGACCAGTCCATCATGGAAGGGCTCCGAGATGAGCTGCGGGAAGAACTGGTTGCCGGTGAGCGCCGCGACATCCGATGCCGGCAGATGGTCGAGCACACCGGTCGGCCCGAGCAGCGTCTGGATCGGGTTGTAGCCGAGGAACGCCGCGAAGACGCTGCCGACGGGCGGCAGCTGCGCGATCTGCGCGGCCGCGTCAGCCGGCACGCCGTGCGCCGTCAGACCCGACTTCATCGCATCGGGGAGGCTCGTCGCGAGGCCTGCGATCAGCAGCGAGAAGAAGAGCCCGATCGACAGCGACGTTCCGGCGTTGAGCACGGTACCGGCCATGCCGGATGCGGCTCCACGCTCGCTCGCCGGCACGCTGTTCATGATCGCGCTGCGGTTGGGTGCGCCGAACATCCCGGATCCGAGGCCGGACAGTCCGGTGATGATCGCGAACTGCCAGTACTCGAAGTTCACCGGGATGAGCAGGAGCAGCACGAAGGTGACCGAGACGATCAGGAGGCCCACGGTCGCGAACAGGCGCGCACCGAAGCGGTCGGAGAGCGTGCCCGAGATCGGTCCCGCGATGAGGAAGCCGATCGTGATCGGGAGCATGTAGATGCCCGCCCACAGCGGGGTGTCCGCGTAGGCGTAGCCGTGCAGGGGCAGCCAGATGCCCTGCAGCCAGATGATCAGCATGAACTGCAGGCCGCCGCGTCCGATCGCGGCGAGGAGGCCCGCGAGGTTCGCCATGGCGAAGGCACGGATGCGGAACAGGCGCATGTCGAACATCGGAGCCGACGAGCGCAGTTCGATGAACACGAACGCCACCAGCAGCAGGATGCCGCCGACGATGCCACCGAGCACCCAGGGGTTCGTCCATCCTGTCGTGCTGTCGCCGTAGGGCTGGATGCCGTAGGTGATCGCGGTGAGGAGCGCCGAGAGACCGAGGGCGAAGGTGATGTTCCCGGGCCAGTCGAGCTTGCCGGGGTTGCGCGCGCCGACCTCCTTGAGCGACACGTACGACCAGATCGTGCCGATGATGCCGATCGGCACGCTCACGAGGAACACCGCCCGCCAGTCGATGACGGCCAGGAGTCCGCCGATGATGAGACCGATGAAGCTGCCGGCGATCGCCGCGACCTGATTCACACCGAGCGCCATGCCTCGACGGTGCGCCGGGAAGGCGTCGGTGAGGATCGCGGTGGAGTTGGCGAAGAGCATCGCCCCGCCGACGCCCTGCACGAGCCGCCAGAGGATCAGCCAGGTGGCTCCCGGGCCGCCCGAGAACGGGTCGAGCGAGAGGGCGATGGATGCCACGGAGAACACGACGAAGCCGAGGTTGTAGATGCGCACGCGGCCGTACATGTCGCCGAGGCGACCGAAGGTCACCACGAGCACGGCGCTGACGAGCATGTAGCCCATCAGCATCCAGAGCAGGTAGCTGACGTTGCCGGCCTCGAGCGGGTTGAGACCGATCCCCTCGAAGATCGCCGGCAGCGAGATGATGACGATCGAGGCGTTGATCGTGGCCATCAGCATGCCGAGCGTGGTGTTGCTCAGCGCGAGCCACTTGTAGTGCGGGTGCTCTCTGTCGAACAGGCTGGTCTTGACGGGACGGTTCCGGGGGTCGGTCACGGGGCTCCTCGCTCGGGCGATGCGCAATTTAGTTACTTGATATGAACTAAATATACGCCTGCGAAAGAGCCCGCTCTCCGCAGAGAGGGACGACCGCCGGTCAGAACGGCAGCAGCGGGTCGATCGCGATCGCGACGAACAGCAGCGTCAGGTAGGTGATCGACGCGTGGAAGACGCGCATCGGGCGCGGCTCGGTGCCGCGCACCGCGCGGCCGTAGAGGCGGTGGGACTCGTAGATGAACCAGCCGCCGAACACGAGCGCCGATGTCGTGTAGACGAGTCCCATGCTCGCCACGGGGATGAGCAACAGGGATGTCGCCACCGTCGCCCACGCGTAGAGGATCACCTGAAGCCCCACCTGGGAACCCGAACGGGTGACACCGAGCATCGGCACATCCACGTCGTCGTACTGGTCCTTGTACTTCATGGACAGCGGCCAGTAGTGCGGCGGCGTCCAGAGGAAGACGAGCACGAACAGGATCAACGGCGCCCACGAGAGCGAGCCGGTCACGGACGACCAGCCGATCAGCACAGGGAAGCAGCCGGCGATGCCGCCCCACACGATGTTCTGCTCGGTGCGGCGCTTGAGCAGGATCGTGTAGATCACCACGTAGAAGAAGATCGCTCCCGCGGAGAGCCCCGCCGCGAGCAGGTTCGTCGTGAGCGCGAGCCAGAGCGTCGAGACCGCGGCCAGCGTCCAGGCGAAGATGAGGGCGCCGCGCTCGGAGACCTCTCCGGTCACCAGCGGCCGGTTCTCGGTGCGCTGCATGTGCGCGTCGATGTCGCGGTCGAGGTACATGTTGAAGGCCGCCGCCGACCCGGCGCTCAGCGATCCGCCGATGACCGTCGCGAGCACGAGCCAGAGATCGGGGATGCCGCCCTGCGCGAGGATCATGACGGGGACCGTGGTGACCAGCAGCAGCTCGAGCACGCGCGGCTTGGTGAGCGCGACATATGCCCGGATGGTGCGACTCAGCGACGGGCTGTCGAGACGCGCGTCGCGCCCCGTGGTCGTGCTGATGTCCATCGTCCCCGCTATCACCGGAAATTCCTCGTCGATTCTACGTCATGGCTCCTGTCCGTCCGCCCGGACGCCGTTGCCTCCCCGGCGCGGCCCGTCACAGTCGAGCCCCGGCATGTGCGCGTGACTATGCTGAAATCACATGCGTCCGCCCAGGCGCGATCTCCCCTGTTCCGCTCCGCGGATGACCCGAGATCAGCACCGAGCGACGCACCCTCACACATGCGGAAAGGCGGTCCGGTGTCGGATTTGCAGTGGGACGAACTCGATTCTCGTGCGGTGGATGCGGCGCGGGTGTTGGCGGCGGATGCGGTGGAGAGGGTCGGGAACGGTCATCCGGGGACGGCGATGAGCTTGGCGCCGGTGGCGTATCTGCTGTATCAGCGGGTGTTGCGTCATGACCCGTCGGACACGTCGTGGATTGGTCGTGACCGGTTCATCCTGTCGGTGGGGCATTCGTCTTTGACGCAGTATGTGCAGTTGTTCCTGGGCGGGTTCGGGTTGGAGTTGTCGGACCTGGAAGCGTTGCGGACGTG
>NZ_SCOB01000042.1:0-8866 GCF_005503465.1 Microbacterium sp. 4NA327F11
CTGTCAGTTCTCGCGCTCGCCTGCACTAATGCTCAAGGTCGATTGCACGGCTGTAGGCACCGGGTCACGACTGGGCGTTCTCCTTCTCTCCGGGCTGCGTGACTTGCCTGGGTCGGGGCCGAGCGTCGCTTGCCGGCTCGTCTCTCATGCACCCAGTTGGCGGTTGGAGGATGGGGCTGGCTCAGGGGCGAAAGCGGATTGGCTGCAGCTCTCGATCAAAGCGAAACAGTTCGGGTCGGCCAAGTGTTGTGTCCGCGGGGTTCGGGTCGATGAGGTTTCGTAACGCGTCGGTGACCGAAGCGCGCACCAGCAGCACCACCGACTGGCCCTGTATCAGCGCCGGCGCGATGTGATCGTCGTAGAACTCCTGGACGGTGGCAGGGTTGTCCAGTCGAGCGTCGGCGATGATCTTGCGGGGAAGTCTGCCCAGCTCCTCAAGGGTCCGGTTCGCCAGCGTGCTGTCCCTGGGATCGTCACCGTGGGCGACGATGTCGAGTTGTATCCGGCTCTCCGAGATGTCAGCGGCCAGCGCCGCTGCCGCAGCAGCGATGTCGGAGCTGGCCAGGTCGGACGGAAGCAGCAGGAGGTATCCGAACGCGCTCACGATTCGTGTCGTCGGAGGAACACGTCCGCGTAAGACGCGGCGTGTATGCCCAGGAATTCACAAGCCGGTAAACCTGCTTTCATACGCAGATTATTGCACAGGACTATTGAGCAGCGTATAGTGACGAACGCAAGGTGCTGATCGTTAGCTGAGGCTCCTTCGCGGATACAAGCCAGCGACCCCGAACGTCGAGAGACGCCCCGGGTCAGGACAGGCCCTCCCGGCGTAAGGGATGGTCCCGATTGGCTCCCGTTTCACGGGTTCACGCCGCGGAGTGCCAAAGGTCTTACGAGGAGAGGTACCCACCGCCGATCGGCCGTGGCTTCTCCGTGTGCGTCGCGAACCGAGAGGAGCAGACCCGTGAGCGAAAGCCATAGTCCGCGCTTCCGGCTGTCGACGATGACGGCTTAGAGCGCCTCAATTCTCGCGCCCGCGGCGGCGTAGACCGCTGTTCGGCGTGCCGCCGCGTCCCACCCTCTTTTTCCATCCCCTCGCGGGAGGAGGCATCACTATGACCGACGTGAACCACGCCGACACGGGCGCGACCTCGGCTGTGCTCGACAGCGCGCACATCGGCGACATCGAAGGCGCGATGGGCACTATCCGTCTCGGCGACGACGCGCCCCGCCAGAAGCTCTCGGCGAAACTCCGCACACTGCTGGCCATCGTCGGTCCCGGTCTCATCGTCATGGCGGGCGACAACGATGCCGGTGCCTTCGGCACCTACACCCAAGTCGGCCAGAACTACGGCACCACCCTCCTGTGGACACTGCTTCTTCTGGTGCCCGTGCTCTACGTCAACCAGGAGATGGTGCTGCGTCTCGGCGCGGTCACCGGTGTCGGGCACGCCCGGCTCATCCTGGAGCGGTTCGGCAAGTTCTGGGGCGCGTTCAGCGTCATCGACCTGGTCCTGCTGAACGCATTGACGATCGTGACGGAATTCATCGGGATCAGCCTGGGACTGAGCTACCTGGGCATCCCGCAGATCCCCGGCGTGATCGTCTCTGCCCTGGTTGTGCTCGCGGCCGCGAGCACCGGATCGTTCAAACGGTTCGAGCGCACCTGCATGGTGCTCATCGCTGGTTCGGTGGTGCTCATCCCGATCTTCCTCATGGTGCACCCACCGCTTGGGCAGATCGCCCGCGACTTCGTGATCCCCGGAATGCCCGCCGGTGCCCAACTGTCGACGGTGATGCTGCTGATCATCGGCATCGTCGGCACCACAGTGGCGCCTTGGCAGCTGTTCTTCCAGCAGTCGTATGTGATCGACAAGCGCATCACCCCGCGCTTCATGAACTACGAGAAGGCCGACCTGTGGATCGGCATCGTGGTCGTGATCGTCGGCGCGGGCCTCATCATCTCCGTCACCGCCGCGACGTTTGCCGGTCGCCCGGAGTTCGGCAACTTCACCGATGCGCTGGGCGTTGCGAAAGGCCTCGGCACGTACGTCGGGCAGATCGCCGGTGTGCTCTTCGCGATCGCACTGATCGACGCCTCGATCATCGGCGCTGCGGCGGTGGGGCTTTCCACGTCGTATGCGCTCGGCGATGTCCTCGGGCTCAAACATTCCCTGCACCGCAAGCCGAGCGAGGCGAAGGGGTTCTACGCGGTGTTCGCGGGACTGCTGCTGGTGTCGGCGGTGGTCGTCCTCATCCCTGGCAGCCCCCTCGGACTCCTGACCGTCGGCGTGCAAACGCTCGCGGGCGTTCTCCTGCCGTCGGCGACCGTGTTCCTGCTGCTGCTCTGCAATGACAAGCAGGTCCTCGGACCCTGGGTCAACGGCCGGTGGCTCAACCTGTTTACCTCGGTCGTCATCGCCATTCTGGTCATGTTGTCGATCGTGCTGACCGCAAGCGTGCTCTTTCCCGACATCACTTCATCGACCATCCTCTGGATCCTCGGCGGCGGCAGTGCGATCACCATCGTCGCCGGCATCGTCCTCGCCGTCTCGCGGCGAGGACGGTCCGCGGTGGTGCAGGAACCCGTCGACCGCAGCCAGCGTATGAGCTGGCGGATGCCTCCGCTCACTCTGCTCGCCCGTCCCGAGGTCTCGGCCGGTCGCCGCATCGGACTGACCGTGCTGCGCACTTACCTGCTCGTCGCGATGATCCTGGTCGTGGTCCGCGTCGTCCAACTCGCCCTAGGCCACTAGAGTCGCCACCCCTACACTCGAACCTGTACAAGGGAGTTCTGTCATGAACACCGTCACACTGGCCGAACTGCTCAAACACGCCGTGATCGACGCGAAACACGAACCGCTCGGCAAACTGTCCGACCTGATCGTCCGTCTGCATGCCGACAACTATCCGGCACTGGCCGGGCTCGTCGTGCGAGTCGGATCCGCATCCATCTTCGTCCCCGTCTCCGCAGTGACCGAGATCACCCGCGACCGCATCACCCTCTCCACGGCGCGACTGGACCTGCGGCCGTTTGAACGCCGCAACGGCGAGGTCCTGCTGAACGCGGACGTGCTGGGGCACCGGCTGATCGATATCGACCGCGCCGCCCTGGTTCGCGCACATGACATCACCCTCACCCAGACCACCGAAGGGTGGGTGGTCACCGGCCTCGATGTCCACAAGCACCGCTGGCTCGGCCCGAAACCGCGCGGCCAGCACCCGGTCCGCGACTGGCGTTCCTTCGAAGCGTTGATCGGTCACCAACCATCCGCCGTGGTGCGTTCCCCGTTCGGGCAGCTGCGGCGATTGAAGCCCGCGCAGATCGCCGACCTGATCGAATCGGCCTCGAGCAGGGAGCAGGACGACCTGCTCACCCAGGTGCACAGCGATCCCGAACTCGAAGCCGACGTGTTCGAAGAACTCGACGACGACAGCCAATCCCAACTGCTCAAAAGCCGCAGCCTCGACGACGTCGCCTCCGTTCTCAGCCGGATGCGCGCCGACGACGCCGCCGACGCCATCCTCGACCTCCCGCAGCAGCGGCGCCAGGGGGTCCTCGACCTGCTGCCCGAGCCGCAGCGGTCATCGGTCCTGCGACTGCTCGGCTATCACGGAGCCACAGCCGGCGGCCTCATGGGCCTGGACTTCCTCGCCATGCCCGGCACCGAGCTGGTACGCAACGCGATCGAACGGATCCGTTCCGCGCGCGACCAGCAGGCGGAGGCTCTCCTCACCATCTACTGCACCGACACGGACGGCGCTCTCTCGGGAGCCGTAAACCTCATCCACGTCCTCCAAGCCGACCCGGAGGCTACGCTCGCAGAGATCGCAGACCGCGACCCCGTGCATGCATCACCAGAAGACGACGTCGTCGATGTCACCACCCGCATGGCCGACTTCAATCTCATGGTGCTCCCCGTCATCGACCACCAAGGGCACCTCCTCGGTGTGGTCACCGTCGATGACGCGCTGGAGGCTGCGATCCCCGACGACTGGCGACGACGCGAACCCCAGACACACTCCACGGAGACCGCCCCAATCACGACCGTATGAGCGAGAGACTTGATCAAGCATTCGGCTCCGCCTAACAAATGAGCGGGGCGAGCGTGCTGGTTCGCGTCAGTTTCAGCGACCAATTCCTCCGCGTGAATTTCTTGCTCCAGCGTCCCCGACGTTCCCGGCGTGGTCGGGTCCGACATGGGCACCTGATGGACTGGCTCTTGCGGGCTCCTAATTCCGCGGCCCCGAGTTCTTCCGGCCGATGACACGCAGGCCATCCGCTCGCACTTCCCCGCTTGGTGACACGTGGCGGTACAGCGTCTGTCGCGAGATTCCCAGCTCCTTGCACAGCTCACCGATGTTCGTCTCCGGCTGCCCCATCGCGGCCATCGCGGTGCGCACCTTCGCCGGTGTCATCGTGAATGGTCGGCCTCCGGTACGCCCGCGCGCTCGGGCGGACACGAGACCGGCGACGGTTCGCTCAGAGATCAACTCACGCTCGAACTCCGCGAGAGCGGCAAAGATCCCGAATACGAGCTTCCCGGCGGCGGTCGTAGTATCGATCGCGGCGCCTTGCCCGGTCAGGACCTTCAGCCCGACACCGCGCGCGGTGAGGTCGTGTACCGTGTTCACCAGGTGGTGCAGGTTGCGGCCGAGTCGGTCGAGTTTCCAAACGATCAATGTATCGCCGTCGCGTAACGCTTTGAGGCAGGCGGCGAGACCGGGCCGATCGTCCTTCTTCCCCGACGCCCGATCTTCGTATAGCTGCGCCTCATCGATACCGGCCTGAAGCAGCGCATCACGCTGCGGATCCGTCGTCTGTGATCCATCGGACTTCGACACGCGCATATAGCCGACGAACATCGCGAACTCCCTGTCATTTATACGGCCGACTACGTGACAGGCCCGCGAGCTTACGACTCGCCGCCACCTAATGTCACGTAACTGTTCACTTATTCTATGACTCGTGAACGGCTCTAAGGGATGTTCTGTGACGAGGCATATTCGGTGATGCCGATGTCGGCGAGTATCCGGCGGGCGTTGTTTGGTCCTCCGGGTCCGGATGACACGAAACGGTAGAGCAGCTCGGCTTGGGCTGGGTCGGCGAGAGCGAGCGAAACCACTTCGTTGAAGCTGTCGACGACCGCCTTCCAGTAGTCGATCGGCTCAGCCTGCGTTCTCGTGCTATCCGCGATTGGTCGTGGTGTTCGGCCGTCGTCCGCTGGGCGGTGCGGCGCTGGGAGAAAGAGTGCACCATCGGTGCCAGGCGCTCGGATGGTCCCGTCTTCGATCATGGCGATTGCGGCGGCCGCCGCTTCGAGGAGACGTTGCTGCATCGACCAGTCGAGGAGCTCGAACGATCTCCAGACGCTCAGTCCGCCCCGGATGGGTTGCTCGATGCTGGCCCACACTTCTCGCAGGGTGTGCGCGTGGGTTCGCGCGTGGGTTGCGGAGGTACTGAGTTCGTCGATGATCGTGCGGAGCATCCGGAACCAGATGCCGGCGTGCACGTCGCGCCGAGGCAGTCGGACGATGCCGACGCGCAACGCGTCAGCTGAGCGCTGGTCCATCGCACGAACGGCGGGCGGTGCCGGTCGTGGCTCGGCGTGGCCGTCGACCCAGATGATGTTGGTGTCGAGGGAGCCGTAGGCGGATTCGAGGTAGCAGCCGTGCCGGGGGCAGCTGAGCGTCAAAGGCAGCTGCGACACGAGGGTGAGGCCGGGAACGCGTTCTGGGCCGGCGATGCATGTAGGGCAGGCGCGTCGTAGCGGCTCACGGGGAAGCCACGCGCGCCAGGGAGACGCCAACCGTGCTGGGCGCTCCCGCGCGGTGAGGAGAACATGGTGCTGGCGGACGTAGGTGTGGAACGCTTCCTCGTCGTCGGACGGTTCGAGGTCATCCAGGAGCCACGGCACGTTCCCGGCGATGCTCATCCCCCACAGTTCGTGTCGGTCTCGGCCCGTGCGCTGCTCCAACGCGACGAGCAGCTCGCGAGGTGGGGTGATGTCGAGACCGCCGGTAGTGCGGTCAAAGACGTCGAAGGTGTAGGTGCCGAGATTGTCAGCGAGGAGCTCATCGAGGCGGAGCCGGTGAGCGGCGGCAATGCGGGTCAGCCACGATGACAGCGCCTCTCCCGCGGATGGTGGTGGGTGCAGTGGCCATCTGGCGGGTGAGGTCACGCGAGCTCGCGCTCAAAGAGACGGCGACGCTCTGTCGGGCCCGCATAACTCGACAGCAGCAAAGTAGTCCGGTTGATGCACTCCTCGCCGGAATCTAGCGCCGCAACCGCCGTATCCATCAACAGCTGGTTCAACTCACCGATGGTCCCTTCACTGCGAGTGAGGAGGTAGCTGGCCATCTCGACACCAGTGATGTCCGAACGCCGCCGCAGCGGGAAGGATGCGGCGAAGCTGGCGAGCAACGAACGGGTGCCGGTGTCGACTTCCCAGCGGGGCAGCGTGAACGGCTCGAACCGATTCTCGAGCTGATCGTCGGAACGGATCGCAAGATACGCATCCCGCGTGCCGACTCCGACCAGCGGAATCCGCAACTCGTTGCCCAGGAAACGCAGCAGGTTCAGGAACTCGCGCCTTACAGGGGTCGTCCCGGAGAGCACGTTGTGCAGCTCGTCGATCACGAGCAGCTGCACTCCGACTCGACGTAAAAGTTCGAGCGCGATCTGTTCCAGTTCGGCGAGGCGTTGCCGGGGCCTGAGTGGGGCCCCCATCGAGGCGAGCAGCCCCACGTAGAAACGGATCACGGTCGGGTCGGAGGGCATCTGCATCACCAGTACCGGGATGTGCTCTCGATCAGGAAGCGACACCGCCGGGTGCGTGCGGCGGAACTTCTCGATGATCATCGACTTGCCGTTGTTCGTGGGACCGATCAGGAGCAAGTTCGGCATCCGCTGCTTCGATGGCCACTCGAACAACGCCTCCAACCGGGCGAGCGCATCAGTGGCGCGGCTGTACCCGATCCACCGATCCGCACGCACATGGGCGATCCGTTCCGCTGCAGGCAGCACAGCGATCCGTTGCGCGGCCGGGGTGAGATGGGTCAGGTCGACCAGGTCATCGTCCACGTCACCACTCCTCAATGACCGGATACGGAACCGCCGGACCATCGCCACTCGGACCGCTCGGCGGAACGGGATCTCGTCGCGCTGGGCTTGGTCGGTCGGTGCGCCGGTCGGCGGCGCGACGCGCCCGTTTCGTCGATGCCGCGGCATTGGTGACCACCTGCCGCATCTTCTCGATTGTGCGAAACAACGCATCCTCATCGATTTCTTCGCGGCCGGCTGCACGGAGCGCGGTAGTGGCCGCGCGCTGCTCCCACACGGATACCGGCGGGTGTGACATTCGTCGGTACGGGACATCAATGTAGTTCGCACCTTCCGGGTCGAGCACCCAAATGCGACTGATGTCGCGAGGGTCTCGCCGGATCACGAAACGGCCGAGTTTCTCGCGGCGCGCAATCCACGGCTTCAACGCGTCGGAGAAGTACTGCACGTGATCGATGGTGAAACCGGTTCTCCTCAGGGTCCGCCGGATCACCGGGAGAAAGTCGATCAGGAACGCAGCCGCGTTGGTCACCGTCGCAGGCGTTCCGTTCGCCTCCACCCCGGCCGCCCATCGCCCGGCCGGAGTCTGCCCAATCCCGCGATGCACCTGCCCGTGATAGGCCGCCACAGCCAGGGCTAGCCAATGCTCCAGCTCCTTGACGGTGAGGGTTGCAGTCTTCTCGGAGTCGTAGCGGCCACGCTCGCCCGGATTCGAGAACGTCGTACCCGGAAGATCATGAACTGACCGCATCATCGTGCCGATCACTCGCTCCACGATGCCGCCGTAGTGCGGCTGACCCGGTGGACGGTAGCGCAGCTTCACACCGTGCTGCTCGCATCCGCGGCGCAACGCCTCGCTCTTGAACTCCGCGGCATTGTCGAGATACAACTCGGCAGGCTTCCCACTCATCGGCCACGACACCGACACGTCAACACCGTCCAACCAGGGCTGCTTGTCGGTGACCATGTGCGCCAAACAAAGGCCGACAGACAGCGCAGACGGGGCCTCGAGAGTGACAACGAGCCCCACGATGCAGCGACTGAACACGTCGATCGCGACCGTCACGTATGGCCTACCGATCGGTAGCCGGTGACGCTCGTCGACCACGATCACATCCACCACGGTGTGATCGATCTGCACCTGCTCCAACGGCCGCCGCACCGGCGGCACGAGACCAGCCGCGGATTGCAACGCCCGACCCGCATCCGAACCTTCGCGACGTGTAGCGGTCTCCGCCGGATCAAGCCCTGCGATCCGGCGCTCGATCGTCGCCCGCGAGGGAGCAGGAAGACCCTGTTGGCGGCAAACACGGACGATATCCCGATGCACCACAGCAACCGTCCGACGCTGGCGGTTCAGATACCCCTTCTTGATCACCTCCGAGACGATTGCTTCGACCAGCTCCGGCAGGTGCGTTCGGCCGCGACCGCCGTTCGATTGCCCAGGGATTAGGTCCGAAACGAGCCCCTGCCCGTCGCGCCACCGCCGCATCAGAACGTACAACTGCCGACGCGAGATACCCAGCTCCGCCGCCGCAACGTCCACACGGGAATGCCCAACGCGTGAGAGATCCGAGAGCGGACCAATGACCGCAGCCGTCTTCGCAGCGCGCTCCCACGCATCATCGCACGCGGTCAGAACACCGCGGTCGCGCACAGGCTCTCGAATGTCATCCATCACCGACCTCATCGTCGTGATCGCAACGGTAGTGCAGACAACCTCGCGCAGCTAGATCTTCACACTCACCTGCACGAACGCAACAACAGCGCGATCAATCGCGCAGGCGACCGCGAGAAACGACA
>NZ_SCOB01000043.1:0-8701 GCF_005503465.1 Microbacterium sp. 4NA327F11
GAGCCCAGGACACCCTCGGCGGGTTGACGCCCATCGAATTCGAAGCCAAGCTAACCGAGCCGCTCACACTCGCGGCCTAAACCGAATCTGCCACCGATTCCTGCTTCACGCCCGATCACCTGGGGTCGGGTCGGCTCCCCCGATCGGGTCGGTCTGTGTGATGTCGAATACGGAGAGTGTGGGGAAGTATCGGATCACACGCCCTTCGTCGGCTGAGGCGTCATCGTCGGCAGCGCTTTCGGTCTTCTTCTCGCGATATCCGAAGATCTTGATGGATCTCTCGCCTTTGCGGACCTGGCGCCCCTTGGCCTGCCATTGCCGGAAATCGGCGACCATGGTCGCGTCAGGGTTCTGGGCGAGGATCAGCAGAAGGTTGTTCAGGCTGTAGTTGTGGAAAGTGCGGGCGAACCTCCAGGAATGCCCGCCACCGGCCGCTATCTGCGAGTTGCCGGACTTGCTCCACGATCGACGTGTGCAGTGCCTCAGCCTGCGTCTGTCGATCCGTCGCGTCTCGGGTGATGGTCGCGTTCCTCATGGTTCACTTGCTCCTTCGTCCACTCGTCTTTCTCGCCGTTCCGGCACGAAGATCAAGAACGGGTGGAGGCCGAGCAGCGACCGACAGGAGCGGTTGCTAAGTGGAGGAGGGCAGCGACGGAGTCTGCAAATAGCGAGGGTCGATCGCGGAGCAGCCGGAGGCCGTTACGATCGCAGGCGGGAGCGGGGAGAAAACACACACATCTCGCGCCGACGTAGTCAGCTCCACGCCCAAGCTTGCTGCTAGCTCGTCGGCTGATTGTGACGGTGTCGAACGGCTGTGACGGAGGCTCTGCCAGACCGGCGGGGCTGTTGTCGACCTGAACGCGCTTAGCATGGCGACGTAGGGGCCCCCACCGATGATGTGCGGACCATCGCGAGACCAGCGACGGTCGCGACGGCGCCGGCGGCGACAAGGTAGGTCGGTGGGCCACCGGTCGCGTTCGAGCGGCTCCAGCCGAAGGTCGGGGACTCAGCATCAATCAGGTTGCCTCTGGCCCGCGAACGGTTCGAGTGGCACCTCGCGGGACGCCTGCCTCGACGATGTCCACGACTCAGAGCGGGACGATCGCTCCTTTGGAACCGATAACGCGGCCGGCGAGTGCCTGTGCGGACCGAACCGCATCCTGCACGGTGAGTCCGCGTGCACGGTCGAGGAGGTAGGCGGCGTTGAAGGAGTCCCCTGCCCCTGTCGTGTCGACGGGAGCGGGGTCGATAGTACCGGGGAAGGTGCGCAGTTCGCCCGCGGCCCAAACCTGTGTCGGAGCGGACCCGTCCTTGACCACGATCTCCTTCACCCCTGCGGCGCGGTAGCGCTCGATCACATCGCCGTATCCGACTCCGGGGTGGAGGAACCGTTCGTCGGCCAGCGATGGGAGCGCGATGTCCGTCACCCGGGCTGCCGCGTCGGCAGCTCCTGCAGCGGCGTGCGCGGACGGCCACCCCGCAGCCCGGTAGTTGCTGTCGAACGCGACGCGGGCACCCCGTGCCCGGGCGGATCGCACGTGCGCGAAGAAGCGCGTGCGTGCCGACGGAGTGAGCAGCTGCAGGGTGATCAGCGAGAAGTACACGATATCCGCCGACGCGAACGCCGACGTGTGCGCCGCATCGACGCCGTCGGCGAAGAGGTGCCGGACCGGGGAGGCGTCCCGGTAATACGTGAAGGTGCGTTCCCCACGCTCGTCCGTGTTGACGATGTAGAGCGCAGGGGATGCTCCGGACACCACTCGGGGCTCAACGACGAGCCCCTCGCGTTCGAGGTGCGCGCGCAGCATGGTGCTCTGTTCGTCGTCGCCGATGGCGGTAACGTAGTGGACGTCGGCGTATCCGCCGGCGAGCCGTTTGAGGTAGATCGCGGTGTTGGCCGTGTCGCCGGCGTAGCCGAGCGCCATGATCCGGTCGTCGATCCTGGTCAGCTCGATCATGCATTCGCCGACGACGGCGACCCGGATCATGCCGGCGCTCCCTCGGACACCTGACGTGCGAGTTCGGCGATGGCCGCGTCCAGGTCGGGCGCTCCGTAGAGATCGCCGCCGACGCCGACGGCGGTCGCGCCGGCCCGGAGCCACGACGACACCTCGTTCAGCCGGATGCCGCCGGTCGGCATGATCCGCGCCTCGGGCAGGATCGCGTGCAGTGTGCCCAAATACCCCAGGCCTCCCAGATGCGCGGGGAAGAGCTTGCAGAGGCCGTGGCTGCTCGCCTCCGCGATCTCGGCCGGAGTGCAGCCGCCGCCGATGAAGAGCACGCCCTCCCGGTCGGCCACCGCCCTGGCCTCGTCCGCGGGGAAGGGGCTGACGAGGAAGCGCGCTCCTGCCGCGCACGCCTTCTCGGCCGCGTCCGCTGACACGACAGTTCCCATCCCGATCATCGCGTGCGGCAGGTCGCGGCTCACGGCCGCGAGGGTGTCGTCCCAGCGGGGGATCGTGGCCGTCAGCTCGATGACGTCGATGCCGGCGGCGACCAGCCGCTCGCACAGGACGTAGGCCTTCTCCGGGTCGGCGGCCCGGATGACGGGGATCGCCCGCTGGCGGACGATGGCGAATTCGACGATGGTCATGGTGGTGGGACTCTCTTCAGTGTGGAACATCGGGTGACGGGGGTTCGCGTGGGAATCTGGGTTCGGGGGTCTAGCGGTTGGCGTGTTGATCTTCTCGAGCGCGCATGTAGTCGCCCGGCTCGTGGATGATGACGTCCTGCTCGACGATCACCCAGCCGTCGTACTCCGATAGCGTCAACCTGACGAACTCCAGGGCACTTCGAACCGCGCCCTGGGCGAAGAAGCCGACGAAGCGAGTCGCGATCAGCAGGCGCCTGGCGGTGGTGAAGGGATGGCGTTCACCGGCCGCAGCAGCCGTTCGAGTCGACCGGTAGGTCCTGACCTCGACGCGGAGCGGCCGAGTTCGTCAACGAAGCTTTGTCGTCGCTCGTGCGTGGTCTGGATTGCGTGCCGGGCCCCGAGAAGCGCGATGCGACGAGGGCTGTGATCGATGAGGTGACGCGGGGCGAGCGCGGCACAATCGACATTGCTAGTCGGCCTGGTTCGGATGTGACTGACTTTACCGATTCGAATGAGCCCTCTCATAACGCGCTGCGGATCTCGCGTCGCTATGCGAGTTCTCTGATGGAGCCGATCGGCAGGTTCGGCACTCCGGTTAGTCGGTGGATCGCGTCGGTGTCCCACGCGACCCCCAGCCCGGGCTGGTCCGGGATGGCGAGGAATCCTTCAGCGTCGAGGCTCCAGGGGGTCGCGGGCAGGTCGTCGATGTAGGCGGATCCGGTGCAGTACTCGATCAGGTCTGTGTTGGATAGTGCGGATGCGATCTGCAGGTCGGCGGCGAGGCCGATCGCGGTGTTCCAGCCGTGGGGGATGAGCTTGATTCCGAGGTCCGACGCCTGCTTTCCGATACTGATGCTCTCGCTGAGCCCGCCGACTTTCGTGACATCAGGCTGGACGATGTCGAACGCAGCGGCACGCAGGAACGGTGTGAAACTCTGGCGGCGGGTGAGCGTCTCACCACCGCTGATCGGGACGGGGGAGTGCTCGCGCAGTTTCTTGAACCCGGCGAGGTCGTCGGGGTTCAGGGCTTCCTCGAACCAGGCGACGCCGTAGTCGGCGAGCATCTTCGAGGTGTTGAGGGCCCACTTATAGCCGTTGTGCCAGTACGCGTCACTACCGCCGGCGTCGACCGCGAGGAGTGTGTCGTCGCCGACGGCGTTGCGAGCGGCGGCGACGATCGCTTCGTCGAGGGTCGCATTGACCCGCCCGAAGGGCCCCCAGCCGATCTTGAAGGCCGTGAACCCCTGCCCGCGAAGTCGGAGCAGCTCGGCCTCCAGGGGCTCAGGATTCTGCATGAGGAGCGAGGCGTATGGGCGCACCCGGTCACGGTGCGCGCCACCGAGGAGCCTCCCGATCGGCTGGCCGTAGGCCTTGCCGGCGATGTCCCACAGCGCGATGTTGATGCCGCTGATCGTGTGGGTGATCGCGCCACCGCGTCCGAACCAGAAGGTGTTCTGATGAAGCTTCTCGGTCACCCGCTCGGTGTCGAGGGCGTCCTCGCCGAGCAGCAGATCCCGTAGGACCAGGAGCGACGCCTTCACCAACGGCTCGGTTGTGAAGACGCTGCCGATTCCGGTGAGGCCTTCGTCGGTCGTGACGAAGACCAGGGTGTGCGCCGAATCCTCCGGCTGCAGCTCCTGAGTCCATCCGCCGGCGGGGGTAGCGCCGCGGAGGCCCGCAGCGGTGACGTCGGTGATCTTCATTACTGTCCTCATACTCTCGAAATCGCAACGTGAAAGGCGTATTGCTGACAATCTACAATCACTTCGGTGGTGCAATTCGTGGATCGTCGACAATTTACAATCCAGAAACAAAACACGTAGTCAATTGTTAACAATTGTTCCTAGTCTCGATGCAACGCCGCCGAACGACCCATGGGTCGCAAACCCGCACCTTCCCCATTTTTGCGTCGGCGGCCCTCGCATGGAATGCATCTCGTCCCATGCCCAACCAACTCACGAAGGGCTTGACTAATGCGTAGACAATCCACGGAGGCGATCTCTGTGACACCACACAAGACCCACTCGCTCGAAGCAGGCGCCGTGCCCCTGCCCGGGATCCTCATGCAGGCCATCACCCATATCGGCCCTGCTGTCGGGATTATCTTCTCGATCCAGTCGATCACCGGCGTTGCCGGGCTGGCGAGCCCGTTCGCCTTCGTCGTCGCTGCGATCGCGATGAGCACCGTCGCGGTCTCGGTGATCCAGCTCTCGAAGAAGATCTCCTCCGCCGGTGGCTACTTCACCTGGGTGAGCCAGATCATCGGCCCGAAGAGCGGGTTCTTCACAGCCTGGGCCTTCCTCCTCTTCGAACCGATCGGCGCGGGGATCAACCTCTCCTTCGTCGGAGGGACACTCGAGACATCGCTCCAGTCCGCCTACGGCATCGATGTGCCCTGGTGGATCACCGCCGCCATCGGTGGGGTGCTGCTGACGATCATCTCCATCCTCGGGGTGAAGATCTCAGTCCGTGTAATCGTCGCTCTCGGTGTGTTCGAGATCCTCGCCTGCGTCGCGCTCGCTGCCACAGGACTTGCGCACCCAGGGCCCGGTGGGCTCAGCTTCGCGCCGTTCAACCCGGCAAACGCGACCAGCTTCGGCGGCCTTTTCCTGGGCATCGTCTTCTCGATCTTCGTCTTCTCCGGATTCGAGGAGGTCGCGCCGCTGGCCGAGGAGAGCCACGAGCCGAAGAAGAACCTGCCTCGGGCCGTCATCCTCGCCTTCACGATCATGGGCATCTTCTTCCTCTTCACCTCGTGGGGCTTCCTCGTCGGCTGGGGAACGAACAACATCGACAGCTTCGTCGCCTCCGGCTCCGGAGTGATGGAGCTCGCGCACCGCCTGTGGGGCAACGGGTGGATCCTCATGCTGGTGGCGCTGGTGGTCTCCGTCATGGGCGTCGGCGTCGCGGTTCAGAACGCGTCCTCCCGCGTGATCTTCGGAATGGCCCGTGCCGGTGTGCTGCCGGCGGGCCTGGCCAAGATCGACCCGAAGCGGCGCACACCGGTGAACGCAGTCTGGCTGCAGTCGGCGATCACCCTAGTCGTGGCGCTCGGCGGTGGCGCACTCTTCGGCGCCACCGGCCTGATCGCCTTCGCGGCGATCATCATCACCCTGCTCATCATCGTCGTCTACACGTTCGGCAACATCTCGGTCTGGCGTCTCTACTCGCGCACGTACCCGAAGGAGTACAACCGCTTCACCCACCTGGTCATCCCAATCTTCTCGACGGCCGTGCTGCTCTTCGTCGGCTACAACACCCTCTTCCCGCTTCCCACCGGTATCAACGGATTGGCCCCGATCGTCGCGGTCGTCTGGCTCGCGATCGGGCTGATCTTTGTCGCCGTGCTGTCCCGCAAGGACAAGAACGGCTGGATGCTGAAAGCCGGCGAGGCCATGTCTCCAGAGATTACGGAGGAGAACCTCGACTCGACGATCATCACGGAGGACTGACCGTGACGACCAGCGTGCAGGTCAGCGTGATCAGAGGATGGGACGTGGTCACGTTGCGGTCCGATTCGATCGCCGTGCAGGTGCTCCCGGGCAAAGGCGGTGACATCCTCAGCGTGAAGCGCCGCGCCGACGACCTGGAATTCCTCTGGCAGTCGCCGTGGGGACTTCGCGAACGCGGAGCGTTCGGCGCCGCATACGAATCCGAGGGCCATCTGATGGAGGCGTACGCCGGAGGATGGCAGACCGTGTTCCCCAACGGCGGCGACCTCGTCGACGTATACGGAACGACGTGGGGAATGCACGGAGAAGTCTGGCTGACCCCCTTCGACTGGGAAATCCTCGACGACGCGACGATCCGGATGACCTGCACGCTGGTCCACAGTCCCTTCGATCTGATCAAGTCGATCACCGTCACGGACACCACCGTGACGGTGACCGAGACCATCACAAACACCGGCGGGGTGGCGGTAGACACCATGTGGAGTCACCACCCCGCCTTCGGACCTCCTTTCCTCTCAAAAGACACTCAGATCATCAGCTCCAGTCGACAGGTGCGGGTCGAGGAGAGGACGCTTGAGGGGACAACCGATCTGCGGCCGGGCGCGGAGGCGTTCTGGCCACTGACCCCAAGCCTGCTCGACGGCGTGATCACCGACCTGAGCAGGCTCCCAGCCCCGGACGCGGCGATCAACCGTATGGCCTACCTCGACGACTTCGACACAGCGGAGATCACCCTCCTCAACCCAAGCCTGGATGCCTCGGCCACGCTGACCTGGACGACGGAGCTGTTCCCGTACGCCTGGTACTGGTTCGAAGGCCGCAGCATCCGCACGGCCCCCTGGTTCAGGCGAATCTACGCCCTCGGCATCGAACCGGCCTCCTCCATACCGGGCAACGGCCTGCTCGCTGCCCGCGACGCCGGCACGACCATCGAGTTCGCGCCCGGTGAGACGAAGACGGTCACAGTGTCGTTGACAATCTGCAATCCGGGCGGGTCTGGCACGATGAGTCCATAGCCGCCGAACCCCGCAGACTCACCCGATGGAGGACCTCTCATGTCAGCAGCACGCTTCCCACGACTGGAGCGCTCGCGTTTCACCATCAGCAAAGAGGTGACCGAGGTACTTCGCTGGAAGATCATCGACGGGACCATCCCGGCCGGCAGCCGCCTGACCGAGGAAAGCATCTCCAACGACATGGGAATCAGCCGCGGTCCAGTGCGCGAAGCGCTCCGCGACCTAGAGAACGAGGGCCTCATACGCGTCGAGGCATACAAGGGTGCGGTCGTTGCCGAACTTACGGCGCGAGAACTCACCGACGTCTTGATGCCGACACGGTGGATCCTCGAACGCCACGCGATGGAGTCCCTGATCCCGAACCTCGACGACGAGACAGTCGCACGGCTGGAAGGAATCGTCGAACAGATGGAGAGAGCCGCGCGCACTGCGGACGACGACACAGTGCGTGAACTGGTGGAGTTGGACATCCGGTTTCACCGAGCCGTGTTCGAGGCGGCCGGCGAGTTCCACACCGAGCAGCTCTGGCGCGTCATCCAGCCTCGCATCCGGGTCGGCTTCTACCAGTTGAGCCTGGAACAGCCCTCCCCGATGGAGATCGTATTCGAGCACCGGCAGCTCCTCGACGCGATGAAGACCCGCAGCCTCGAAACAGCGCTCACGGTGCTGGAGGACCACGTCGTCACACAACCGCGGCGCTTGCTCGCGGCAGTCACCCCGACACCCGCCACGAAGGATGGAACATGAACGACGTAACCTACTCAGACCTCCGCTCGAAAGTGATCCTCGTGACCGGTGGAAACAGCGGGATCGGACTGGCTTGCGTAGAAGCGCTGCTCTCGCAGGGCTGCGCTATAGCGGTCGGAGACCTCCACCGCAACGCACTGGATGAGCTCGCCTCGACCCTTCCCGAGAGCGAACGGCATCGGCTCACGGTCTCACGCGTGGACGTGTCGTCGCAGGAATCCGTCGACGACTGGGTGCGGCAGACCCGTGCCACGTTCGGGAGCGTGGATGGCGTCGTCGCCTCGGCCGGGATCGAACCCATCGCCGACCGCGAAGTGCACCTGCTTCCCGAGGACATCTGGTCGCGCACCCTCGGCGTCAACCTCACCGGGGTCTTCCACACCTGCAAGAGCGCCGTGGCGACGATCATCGAGGACGAGAACCCCGCGAGCATCGTCATCATCGGTTCGCCGACCGGGTATTTCGGGGGCGAGCTCGGTCACCACGCCTACAGCGCAAGCAAAGGCGGACTCGTCGGCCTCGGCAGGGTCATGGCCAACGAGTACATTCAGCGCGAGATCCGGGTCAACATCGTCTGGCCCGGCCTGATCGACACCCCGATGAACGAGTTCATCACCTCCGACGCTGCGGTGTTCGAACGGGAGATGTCCCAGATCCCGCGCCGGCGTCCCGGGCGCCCCGCGGAAATCGCCGCGATGGTCCGCTTCCTCCTCAGCGATCAGGCCAGCTACTGCGTCGGAGGCATCTTCACCGTCGACGGCGGCCTCACCGCGGTCTAGCTGTACTTCCCCGTGACGTTGTGAACGCGGGCTGAGGGGGTCTGGCCGCCGATCCCGGTGTGGGGTCTGTGGTGATTGTAGTGATGCAGCCAGGTCTCGTATGCCGCGGCTCGC
>NZ_SCOB01000044.1:0-8164 GCF_005503465.1 Microbacterium sp. 4NA327F11
AGCGTGAGACACGAAGACCTCCGTGGTCAGGATGCGAGTGTGGTAACCCACATCCTGCCCGGAGGTCTTCGCCTACCTCACCCGTTCACAACCTCCCGGGGAAGTACACCTAGGCGTAGCGCCGCGGCGCTACGATGCTGCGCCATACCGAAGGTTTCGGCTCGCACCTTCGATATGGAGCGGACACCCCTTTTACAGCCATCCGCGAAGACCGGCACACGGCAGTCGCCGCAGCGGTGAAGTCGTTCATGATGGCCGATGCGCGGCGTGACGGAGGCATGCGCCTCTTCTGAGTCCCGCACCGGTTTACAGAATGACCTTTACAAGCGATAATGATCTGCATGTCTTCCATTAAGCGGCGTCCAGCGGGCACCGCGCCGTTGCCTCCGAAGGTGCGCCGTGCCGCCGAGGAGATCGGTGACGACTTCGCTGCGTGGCGGAAGATTCTTGGACTGACAGCTGAGCAGGTGGCGGAGCGTGCCGACATCTCACGGGGGACTCTCCGTCGGTTGGAGCACGGCGATCCCGCGGTGGGCTTCCATGTCGTCCTGAGAGTCGCTCGCGCTCTCGGCGTGCTCGACACGCTCGCCGACGCGCTCGATCCACTGAACACAGACCTCGGCCGCGCCCGCGCTGGTCTCATCGGCCGGAAGCGAGTCCGATGACCGGTTTCGAGGCCCTCGAGGTGCACGTCAGCCTGGGGACAGAGACCGTTCGCGCCGGCCGCGCTCAGTTCAACCACACCCGGGGGCGGTTGGCCTCCACGATGTTCCAGTACGACCCTGACTACCTCGCTCATCCTCTGGCGTACGCGCTCGATCCAGGCTTGGAGCTCTACAGCGGGTCCCAGCAGGCCTCGGGGCTGCCCGGCGCGTTCTCGGACTGTGCCCCTGACCGCTGGGGGCGCAATCTCATCACCAAGCGGGAGCGGACTCTCGCCCTGGAGCAAAAGCGTCGGCCGCGCACGCTGGGTGACGTGGACTTTCTCGCCGGTGTCAGCGACTTCACCCGCCAGGGTGCGCTCCGATTCCGCGAAGATGCGAGCTCTCCTTTCCTCGATCCGGACCCCGTCGTGCCGAGCATGATTCGCTTGCCCGAACTCATGCGCGCATCGGAGGACGCAGCGCGCGACGACGGTGACCACGAGCTGACCGCAGTCAAGACGCTGCTCGATGCCGGAACTGGCTCTCTCGGTGGCGCCCGTCCAAAGGCTGCCGTGCGGGGCGACGACGACCAGCTCCTCATCGCGAAGTTCCCTCACCCCGACGACGGATGGGACGTGATGGCCTGGGAGGCTACAGCACTCGACCTCGCGAAAGCCGCCGGTGTCATCGTCCCGACGTATCAACTCATCCAGCTGGATGGTCGGCATGTGCTGCTCCTCGACCGCTTCGACCGCCATGCCGACGGCACACGTCTTGGCTACATGAGCGCGATGACTCTCCTCGAGCGGCGCGACGGCGACGGGGGCGACTATGTGGAGATCGCGGAACGGATCGAGGAAGCGGGCGGCCGGGTAAAGCACGACCTCGGTGAGCTGTTCCGGCGCGTCGCGGTTAGCGTTGGGCTGCACAACACTGACGACCACCTACGCAATCACGGGTTCCTGCGAAGCGAAGCCGGCTGGGCCCTTAGCCCCGCCTTCGACATCAACCCCGAGCCCGATCCGAAGGCGCGCCAGACCACGATCGCCGGGGCCAGCGACCCGGAGTACGAGGCAGACGGTCTGAAAGAGCTCGCGCGCGCATGTCGACTCAGTGAGCGCGCCGCCCAAGCGGAACTGGATCGCATCGGCGACGTGCTGGAGGGATGGCGCGACGCCGCAGCCACAAACCGAATCCGACAGTCCGAGATCGAGCGCTTCGCGGACACCTTCGATCAGGGGATCAGGATTCTCCGCGGCTGACGTCCCCGGGCGCTACCGCCGCCGTGGCCGCCGCCCGCGTTGCTGCTCAGCCCCATCTCACTTCAAGGGGTCGGATCGATACCCGCGATATTTCCGCTTATCCGGACTATCGGGGGGTCTGTCCCCCGCTACGGTTCGGAAAGTGGCGGTCGATGCTGTCGCGTATGAGGCACCACGATCGAGCCGGCGAGGGGGCAGGGTAAACGGTCAAAGTAGAGCCGCCACCAGAGGCTCGCGCGATGGCGAGGCCGTAATCGACGGGTCGACGGCCGCCACCGCTCGTCGACCGGCCCTCCACCGGGCACGTTGTCGACGGACCGAGGGGCCGGCTCGGGGCGTGCTCTCCCCTCAGAGGATCTGGTCACATCGGATCCGCGGATCCCGAGCGGGTCAGTTCAAATGACAAACCCTCGTTCTTCTGCCGCAGCGATCAGCGGCTCTACGGCAGTATCGCCGCGCGAACAAGCGGACCGACTTCGGGCTCCGCTCAGCAGCGTGGCCAGTCCGACAGCAGCGCCAGCACCCGAGCAGTGAGGGAACCCAGCATCTACATCGCCAGGGTCACGTCCTCGAGGACCCACTCAGATCTGCACCACAGATGCACCGCGTCGACCCCCAAACGTACGAAAACCCCCGACTAATCGGGGGTTTTCATGGCGGTGACGGTGGGATTTGAACCCACGGTAGGGGGTTACCCTACACAACTTTTCGAGAGTTGCACCTTCGGCCGCTCGGACACGTCACCGCCGACGAGTGTACGTGAGGGCGACGGATGCCGCCAATCGGCGCCCGTCTGACGGTGCCGTCTCAGGCGACGCGGGCTGCGACATCCGAGACGATGTCGACCACCCGCGCGGGCTCGTCGATGCCGACGGAGAACACGTAGGTCGCTGTGAAGCCGAGGCCGGCGAGCGCCTCCACCCGCTCGGCGACGTCGTCGACGGTCGAGGCCGGGGAGACCGCGATCATGGCGGTCTTCTCGATCGTGTCGTAGTCGCGGCCGACGGCGTCGCAGTGGCCGCGCAGCACGTCGAGCTTGTGCGCGGGCACCTCGAGGTCTGCCATCGCCGACAGGTTGCAGGCGTCGGCGTGCTCGGCGACGAGGCGCAGCGTCTTCTTCTCCCCGCCGCCGCCGATCATGAGGTAGGGCTTGGTGATGTTCTGCGGCGAGTTGATGGTGCGCTCGAGCTGCCAGATCTTGCCCTCGAACGGCCCGTCGTCGTCCGACCACATCTGCGCGCAGATCTGCAGGGTCTCCTCGAGTTCGCGGAAGCGCTGCGCGACCGGCGGGAACGGGAACCCGAGCCCGACGCACTCCTGCTCGTTCCAGGCGGCGCCGATGCCGAGCCCGACGCGACCGCCTGAGAGCACGTTGAGGGTGGAGATCTGCTTCGCCAGCAGCGACGGATGCCGGTAGATCACGCCCGTGACGAGAGTGTGGAGCAGCGCCTTCTCCGTGTGGGCCGCGATGAAGCCGAGCGTCGCGTACGCCTCGAGCATCTCGTGATCCTCCGGGCCGATACCGGGCAGTTGCCAGAAGTGGTCCATGACGGTCAGTCGCTGGATGCCGGCGGCCTCCGCATTGCGCACGTGCGCCGCGAGCGCAGGGCCGAGCTGGGCTGGTCCGGTCTTCCAGGTGAAATCAGCGATGTGCAGTCCGAACTCCACGACGCGCTCCGATCCGACGGGTGCCGCACCCGTCTCCTCGCACAGGCTACGACCGCTCGCGCGACGCCGGGCCGTCTGGTCGATTAACACGGTGCGAACCGGGGGCACGGGGCATCCGTCACTGCCAGACTGACCCCGTGAGCGCGATCGAGAACTCGAAGGTCACCATCGTCGGCGCGGGAGCGGTCGGGTCGAGCGCCGCCTACGCCGCCCTCATCCGCGGGTCGGCGCGGCACGTCGCCCTGTACGACGTCGCGACCGAGAAGGTCGAGGCCGAAGTGCTCGACCTACAGCACGGCACCCAGTTCACCGGGTCGAGCGACATCATCGGCGGCAGTGACGTGAGCGTCGCCGAAGGCTCGCACGTCGTGGTGATCACGGCCGGCGCGAAGCAGAAACCGGGGCAGACGCGCATCGAACTGGCCGGCGTGAACGCCGGCATCCTGCGCACGATGATGCCGCAGCTGCTCGAGGTCGCCCCCGACGCCATCTACGTCATCGTCACGAACCCGTGCGACGTGCTGACAGTGCTCGCGCAGGAGGCCACCGCCCTGCCGCCCGAGCGGATCTTCGCCTCCGGCACCGTGCTCGACACGTCCCGGCTGCGGGTGCGGCTCGCGCAGCGCGCCGGGGTGTCGCCGTCGAGCGTGCACGCCTACATCGTCGGCGAGCACGGCGACACCGAGTTCCCACTGTGGTCGTCGGCCACGATCGGCACCGTGCCGATCCTCGACTGGCAGAGCGCGGGCCACCCGCCGATGACCGTCGACGAGCTCGACCAGATCGCCGTGGAGGTGCGCGACGCGGCCTACAAGGTGATCCAGGGCAAGGGCGCGACCAACTACGCGATCGGCCTGTCGAGCGCCCGCATCATCGAGGCGATCCTGCGCGACGAGCACGCCGTGATGCCGGTCTCGACCGTGCTGAGCGACTTCCACGGCGTCGATCGGGTCGCGCTCTCGGTGCCGTCGATCGTGAGTTCCCGCGGGGCGGTGCCGGTGCGCGAGAGCGCGTTCTCGCCCAGCGAGCTGGGCCTGCTGCGCCGCTCGGCCGACGCGCTCGGCGCCGTCGCCGCCTCGCTGCGATAGTCGCCGCGCCGGTCACCGCGCGGGGCGCCGATGTCGCACCCGCGACCTAACCTGGACGCATGCCGACCCGCAAGGCCGCTCCGCCCGCCTACCGCTGCACCGAGTGCGGGTGGACGACGGCGAAATGGGCCGGCCGCTGCGCCGAATGCCAGCAGTGGGGCACGGTCGTCGAGGCCGCCACCGAGACGGGCATCGTGCGGCAGGTCAGCGCGACCGCGCCGACGCGCTCGGCGCGACCGATCACGACGATCGACACCCGCGACGCCCCGCGACGCACCAGCGGGGTGGCCGAATTCGACCGTGTGCTCGGCGGCGGACTCGTGCCCGGGGCGGCGATACTCCTCTCCGGCGAGCCCGGCGTCGGCAAGTCGACGCTGCTGCTCGAGGTCGCCGCTCAGAGCGCCCGCGCAGGCCGACGCGTGCTCTACGCGAGCGGCGAGGAGTCGACCGCTCAGGTGCGACTGCGGGCCGAGCGCACCGGCGCGCTGCACGACGAGCTCTACCTCGCCAGCGAGACCGACCTCGCCACGATCCTCGGCCACATCGACGAGACCCGACCCGACCTCGTCATCGTCGACTCGGTGCAGACGGTCACCTCGTCGCTCTCCGACGGCGCCGCCGGCCAGCCCGCGCAGGTGCGCGAGGTGGCGGCATCCCTGATCCGGGTCGCCAAGGAGCGCGACCTGCCGATCATCATCGTCGGCCATGTCACGAAAGACGGCCAGGTGGCCGGGCCGCGCATCCTCGAGCACCTCGTCGACGTCGTCTGCCACTTCGAGGGCGACCGGCAGACCTCGCTGCGGTTCGTGCGCGCGCTCAAGAACCGCTTCGGCCCCACCGACGAGGTCGGATGCTTCGACATGACCGGATCGGGCATCGTCGAGGTCGCCGACCCCAGCGCCCTGTTCCTCGGCACCGGCGCCCCCGTCGCCGGCACCTGCGTCGCCATCGCGATGGAGGGACGCCGGGCACTCCCCGTCGAGGTGCAGGCCCTCACGATCCACACCGGCGCACCCAACCCCCGCAGGGTGGTCAGCGGGGTCGATGCGTCTCGCGTGGCGATGGTGCTCGCCGTGCTCGAACGGCGCGCGGGCGTCAAGCTCTCGGACTGCGACGTCTACGTCTCGACGGTCGGCGGGGTGCGCCTCACCGAGCCGGCGGCCGACCTCGCGATCGCGATCGCCGTCGCGGGGGCCGTCCGCGAGAGCGCCGTGCCCCGACAGGTCGCCGCGATCGGCGAGCTGAGCCTCGCAGGCGAGATCCGTCACGTCACCCAGGCGCCGCAACGCCACAGCGAGGCCGAGCGCCTCGGCTACCGCACCGTGCTCGACGCGTCGGTCGGCACGATCGCGAAGGCCCTGCGGCATCCGTCGCTCATCGCCGCCCGCACGCGCGACGAGGGCGAACCAGGGTTCTGAGCGGCGCCGCGGCGGGCGGGCGCTCGGGCGCGGCGGTACCGCGCTCTCGCAGCGATCGCGCCTCGCGGTCGCGCCGCGCTCAGGCCTCGAGCGCCGCGATCAGATCGTCGGGTGTCGCCTGCATGGGATGCGGCCCGGCGATGTCGAAGAACACCGTCGTCAGCTCGTCACGGTGCGCCCGCAGGAAGAGGAGCAGGGCGGCCGGTGACTGCAGCGCCACCTCCTTCGGCAGCGTGGCCGGCTTGTGCGCCGCGTCGCTGAATAGCAGCAGCGCGACATTGCCGTTCGCCGGGTCGCGGTAGGTCCACACCTCGCCGACGTCGAGCGGGTTGTCCCGCGCACCGGGTCGCATGAGCGGCACCACTGTCGGGCCATGACGCAGCGCGAACGCGACGGCCGCGACATCCTGCGTCTGCAACGCGTCGCTCAGCTGCGTGTTGCGGAACTCGGCCTGCGCGCTCGACGCCTTCTTCTTGCCCGGCATCCGATCAGCGTAGCCGCGCCGCGCGGGCCGCGGCCTGGTCGATGACCGCGGCGAACAGGCGAGGGTCGGACGGATCCTGCTCGGGGTGCCACTGCACCGCGACGAGGTAGTCCTCCCCCGCCGTCTCGATGCCCTGCACGAGACCGTCGGCGCTGCGAGCCGAGACGACGAGACCATCACCGACCCGGTCGATGCCCTGGTGGTGGTAGCTGAGAATGCTCGTGCCACCGGCGCCGAGCGCATCGGCAAGCCGTGTACCGGGCTCGACTGTCGCCTCGCCGCGGGCGAACACTCCGCCGCCGATCTGGTACCGCGAATCGCCGAGCACGTCGGGCAGGTGCTGATGAAGGGTGCCGCCGAAGGCGACGTTGATCAGCTGCAGTCCGCGGCAGATGCCGAACACCGGGATGCAGCGGCGTCGCGCCCCCGCGAGCAGAGCCAGCTCCCACGCGTCCCGGTCTTCGCGCGGCCGATCGGTGGTCGGATGCGGTGCCTGTCCGTATCGCGCCGGGTCGACGTCGAGGCCTCCGGTGATCACGAGCGCGTCGATGCCGTCGAGCGTCGCCTCCACCGCGGCATCCGTCACGGGCTGCGGCGGCAGCAGCACGCCCACACCGCCTTGGGCGGTGACAGCGTCGAGGTACGTGGCGGGAAGGTAGGGCGCGCGAAGGTCCCAGATGTCCTGCTGGATGCGCTCGAGGTAGGTCGTGAGCCCGATGACGGGCGGGCGGCCTGCGGGTGCGGCGGTCATACCGAGAATCCTGGCACCCCTGCGACCCGTCGCCGCGCGGCGGCGGGACCGGTCAGTTCAGCTGGAACGACGCGGTCTGGGTCGAGGGGATCCCGCCGATCGACACCGACAGATGGTAGGTCGCCCCGCCCGCACCCGCGCGGGGGCGCGAGGTGCTGTTGCACGTGTCGACGGACGATCGGGTGCGGTCCCAGGTGAGAGGGCTCGCACTCTGCACACTCTGCCCGGCGGTGAGTGTCACGACCTGATCGCTCGGGTCGGTCTGGCAGTCGGTGGAGCGCCACCAGGTGTCGGAACCGCTCGTGATCGTGAACACCTGCTGCGCGGAGCCGACGTTGATGGTGCAGTCGACGCCTGATGTGTTGGTCAGCTTTATCGACAGCTTCGGGTTCTGCCCCGACGCGTACGAGGTCTGGTCGACGACCGGGTCGACAGTCACCTCGTTCGCCGTGCAGGCGCCCGGCGTCCCGCCGGGAGTCGGAGTGGATGCCGCGGCCCCCGGTGTCGCCGCACCGGGAGGCGCAGACGGGCTGGCCGCGCCGGTCGCGGCGGGCGAATCGACAGGGGAGAGAGACGAGGACGTCTGCGGCGCCCCGCGCCACGGCTGGGCGATGACGACGAAGACGACCGCGGCGATGACGACCACCAGCACGAACAGCACGGCCAGGCGCCGGCGCCGATAGACGGCGCGCGAGTGCCGACGACGGCGGAGCGGCGGGGTGGTCACCGTTCCAGGCTAGGTGTACTTCCCCGTGACGTTGTGAACGCGGGCTGAGGGGGTCTGGCCGCCGATCCCGGTGTGGGGTCTGTGGTGATTGTAGTGATGCAGCCAGGTCTCGTATGCCGCGG
>NZ_SCOB01000045.1:0-7582 GCF_005503465.1 Microbacterium sp. 4NA327F11
CCTCCCCGCTCCCCCCGGGGGCAGCGAGCGGCGAGCCCCCGGGGGGAGCGGGGAGGGGAGCGGCATCGGCCGCCGGCACACGCTCGCCGATCAGGCCGACCATCACCGCGGGCGTGTCATCGTCCTCGTCGTCGGTAGGGGTGCGTACTTCGGCGGGTGGGAGCGGGGCGCGGGCGCCGACGACCATCGCCCAGACCGGTGGGAGGAGGGCGCCGATCACCGTCGTGCCGACGCCGAGTCCGAAGCGGGCACCGACGCGGTGTACCGCCCTCACGTGCACGACGTAGCCGTAGACGTTCACGACCGGGACGAATGCGAGCACCGCGAGCGCCGGCTCGAACCGGGCCAGGCGCAGCAGCTCGGCCTCGTTGCCCACCGGGATCCAGGCCCGCCAGCCGTCCGCGTCGACCGCTCGGAAGACCCGCGACAGCCCCGCCGCGTACCACGCGTGCAGGGTCGCGGCCACGACGACGAGCGTCGCGACGATCACGACCGCGACGACGAGGGAGCCCGCGGCATCCGTCATGTCTCTCCCCCGATCAGCGTCCGGCGCGCTCGACGTTACCGGGCGCGATGCCCCCGAACGGCACTGTGCACAGGCCGAACGGCGGATGTCTCGACCCGCGACCCCGGTGCGCGCGGAGCCGGCGCGACGTAGCGTGGGAGCATGAGCCTCGAACGCCCCGTCACCCCCGACCCGTACCCGCTGCTGCCCGCCGTGCCGGCCTTCACCGTCACGAGCACCGACATCACCGACGGCGCCCCGCTCGACGACGCGCAGGTCGCCGAGTTCGGCAACACCTCGCCGCAGCTCAGCTGGTCGGGCGCCCCCGAGGGCACCCAGTCGTACGTCGTGACGTGCTTCGACCCCGACGCGCCCACCCCGTCGGGGTTCTGGCACTGGATGCTCGTCGATCTTCCTGCCTCGGTGACCTCGCTCGAGCGCGGCGCCGCGGCGGCCGCGCTGCCGGAGGGTGCCTTCCATCTGCGCAACGACGCCGGCCAGCCGGGATTCATGGGTGCCGCGCCGCCTGCCGGCGACCAGGTGCACCGCTACTTCTTCGTCGTGCACGCGGTCGGGGCGCCGACCCTCGGCATCGACGCGGATGCCTCACCCGCCGTCGCCTCGTTCCAGCTGGCGTTCCAGACCCTCGGCCGCGCGATCATCCACGGCACGTACGCGCACTGACCGGCGGCATCCGTGCCCGTCGGCGGCGCGGCACGCTGGCCGCGGTCCGGCGGCCGCCGGTCGCCGGCCGGCGGCCGCCGGTCGCCGGCCGAGGTCGGTGAGACGGCACGTTGCGCGACGCGCGCGGCGCCGTGCGCCGCGCAACGTGCCGTGCGACAGCGCGCGGTGCTGCTGCGGTCCGTCGGGTGGCCGTGCGGCCGCGCGCCGTGGGTCGCGCGCGTGGGCCGTGGGCGTCGGTGGCGCCGCGCCGGCTGAGCCGGTCAAGGTCGCGGAGACGGCTCGTTGCGCGGTGCGTGCGGCGCCGTACGTCGCGGAACGTGCCGCGCGGCAGCGTGCCGTGCGGCAGCGGGCCGCGCGGTGGGCCGCGCAGCAGGCCGTGCGGCAGCTGGCCGTGCGCCGCGCGGCGGGCCGGCCGGCGGCGGGCGCCGTGCGCTAGGGCTGCGGCAGGCGTGACAGCCCGGTGAGCAGCGGCTCGACGCGGCCTGCGTAGCAGACGCGCACCCACCCTTCGCCGGCCGCGCCGAACGCGGACCCCGGTGCCACGGCCACCCGCTCGGCGACGAGGAACCGCTCCGCCCAGCTGGACACGTCGCCGCCCGACGCGTGGGACACATCGATCCAGAGGTAGAACGCCCCGTCGGAGCGCAGGTATGGGATGCCGCGGGCGTCGAGCAGCTCGCGGGCGGCGGCGAGGTTCGCGGCATAGGTCGCGCGGGCGGACTCGACCGCATCTTGAGGGCCTGTGACCGCCGCGAGCGCCGCGTACTGCGCGGGCGCGTTGACGCAGCTGACGATCGCCTCGTTCGCCGGACCGAAAAGGGGCGTGAGCGGCGGCGGCGTCACGAGGTAGCCGATGCGCGCGCCGGTGAGCGCGTAGGTCTTGGAGAGCGAGAACACACCGACGGTGCGCTCAGGGGCGGCCGCGAGCACGCTCGTGAACGGCACCCCGAACGTGAGGTACTCGTAGACCTCGTCGCTGATGATCCACAGGTCATGACGGCGGGCGAACGCGACCAGCGCGTCCACCACCTCCGGCGGGTACACGACGCCGAGCGGGTTCGACGGGCTGTTGACCAGCAGCACCCGCGTGCGCTCGGTGACGAGCGAGTCGAGCCGGTCGACGTCGGGCACGAATGCGTCGGCCACCGTCAGTGTGTACGGCACCGGCACGGCGCCGACGAGCCGCGGCGCCATCGCGAACGTCGAGTAGCCGGGGTCGGGAATGAGGATCTCGTCGCCCGGCGACAGGGTCAGCGTCATCGCGAGATGCAGCGCCTGCGATCCGCCTGCCGTGACGTGCACGTGATCCGCACCGCCGGTGTAGCCGTTGAACGACGCGAGCTTCGCGGCCAGTGCCGCGCGCAGCGGCGCGATGCCCGAGTTCGCGGTGTAGTTGGTGACATCCTGCTCCCACGCATCCGCCCCCGCGGCGAGCACGTGCGGGGCGACAGCGACCTCCGGCTCCCCGACGGACAGTGCGATCACGTCGTCGAGCGTCTGGGCGAGCTCGAAGATGCGACGGATGCCGCTGGGTGGCACCGACTGCGCGAGAGGGGACGGGCGCGGCATCCGGAGCCTAGGCGCCGCGCAGCCGCTCGGCCAGGTAGCCGCGCAGGGCCTCGAGCGGCACCCGCTCCTGGCTCATCGTGTCGCGCTCGCGCACAGTGACCGCCCTGTCCTCGAGGGAGTCGAAGTCGACGGTGACGCAGAACGGCGTGCCGATCTCGTCCTGGCGGCGGTAGCGGCGACCGATCGCGCCGGCGTCGTCGAAGTCGACGTTCCACGCACCGCGCAGATCGTCGGCGACCTCACGCGCGAGCGGCGAGAGGTTCTCATTGCGCGACAGCGGCAGCACCGCGACCTTGACGGGGGCGAGGCGCGGGTCGAGCTTGAGCACCGTGCGCACGTCGGTGCCGCCCTTCGCGTTCGGCACCTCCTCCTCGACGTAGGCATCGACGAGGAACGCCATCATCGACCGCGTGAGGCCGAAGGAGGGCTCGATGACGTAAGGCGTGTACTTCTCGCCCGACGCCTGGTCGAAGTACGTGAGCGACTGGCCCGACGCGGTCGAGTGGTTGCCGAGGTCGAAGTCGGTGCGGTTCGCGATGCCCATGAGCTCTCCCCACTCCTTGCCCGGGAAGCCGAAGCGGTACTCGACGTCGATCGTGCCGGCCGAGTAGTGCGCACGGTCCTCTTCGGGGACGTCGAAGCGGCGCATGTTGTCCGCATCGATGCCGAGGTCGATGAACCAGTTCCAGCAGGCTTCGACCCAGTGCTCGAACCACTCGTCGGCTTCGGCCTCCGGGGTGAAGTACTCGATCTCCATCTGTTCGAACTCGCGGGTGCGGAAGATGAAGTTGCCGGGGGTGATCTCGTTGCGGAACGCCTTGCCGATCTGGCCGACGCCGAACGGCGGCTTCTTGCGGCTCGCGGTGAGCACGTTCGCGAAGTTGACGAAGATGCCCTGCGCGGTCTCCGGGCGCAGGAACTGCAGGCCCGACTCGTCGTCGACGACGCCGACGTAGGTCTTCATCAGACCCGAGAACGCACGCGGCTCGGTGTACTGACCCTTGGTGCCGCAGTTCGGGCACGGCACATCGGCGAGGCCGTTCTCGGCCGGGCGGCCCTTGCGGGCCTCGAAGTCCTCGAGCAGATTGTCGGCGCGGAAGCGCTTGTGGCAGCTCAGGCACTCCACCAGCGGGTCGGTGAACGTCGCGACGTGACCCGACGCCTCCCACACCTGCTTGGGCAGCACGATCGACGAATCGAGGCCGACCATGTCGGCGCGACCGCGCACGAACGTCTGCCACCACTGCCGACGGATGTTCTCCTTCAGCTCGGTGCCGAGGGGTCCGTAGTCCCATGCGGACCGGGATCCGCCGTAGATCTCGCCCGCTTGGAACACGAACCCGCGGTGGCGGGCGAGGGCGATCACTTTGTCGAGGCGGGACTGCACGGCCACGGTGGCTCCAATGGTCGGAGGGGGAGAGTGCGAGAAATCGCGGATGCCGCGGGCCGGCGGCATCCCCCGAGTCTAATCGTCAGCGGGCGCCGCACTGGGCGGCGTAGGCGGAGTCGAGGACGCCGTTCGGGTCGTCGAGCGGCGTGTAGGCGACGCCGACGGCCGCCCCGAGGGCGAATCCGACCGACACGGTGGCGCTGGCGGCGCTGGTCGCCGCGGGCGTGGCGCGCGGGGAGGCGTCCGTCAGGGCCTCGGCGGCCGCCGTGGGAGCGCTGCCCGTCTCGTCGCAGATCATCTCCGGAAGCTGCACGGCGATGCGCGCCTCCTCACCGGCGGCGACCGAGCTGGAGACGGCGCCGACGCGGTAGCCGAGGCCGAGGAAGCGGGGGTCGTCGATGCGCACCCGGTTGATGACGATCGGCTGGGTGGTGTCGTTGCGCACCACGAGGTAGGCCTCTTGGCCGCTCGTCGAGGTGACGATGCTCGGCGCCGTCTCGGGCGACGTCGCGAGCCACGCGGTGATGCCCGTCGGCAGCGCGGTCGCCGACGGCGCCGGGTGCGCGACGGCGCGGCCGGCGCAGCCGGCGAGGAGGCCGATCGCGGCGACGGCGACGAGGGCCGTGGCGGCGAGGCGCGGCATCCGGATCATCGGCGCACCTCCTCGCGCAGGACGGTGAACTCGTCGAGGGCGACCGGATCGATCTCGATGCCGAGGCCGGGACCGGTGGGAACGTCGACGTGCCCGTCGACGAGGGTGATGGGGTCGCGCACGATGTCCTGCGTGTAGAAGCGGTTCGAGGCCGACACGTCGCCGGGCAGGGTGAAGCCGGGGAGCGCGGCGAGGGCGGCGTTCGCGGCGCGGCCGATGCCCGTCTCGAGCATGCCGCCGCACCACACAGGCACGTCGGCGTTGCGGCACAGGTCGTGGATGCGCACCGCCTCGAGGTAGCCGCCCACCCGTCCGGCCTTGATGTTGATGACGGATGCCGCGCCCAGCGCGAGCGCGTCTCCGGCGGCCTTGAACGAGGTGATCGACTCGTCGAGGCAGACGGGCGTCGACAGGCGCTCTGCGAGGGTGGCGTGGTCGACCAGGTCGTCCTCCTGCAAGGGCTGCTCGATGAGTAGCAGGTCGAAGCGGTCGAGCTCGACGAGCGTGTCGATGTCGGCGAGCGTGTAGGCGGAGTTCGCGTCGACCTGCAGGGGGATGTCGCCGAACTCGTCGCGTACCGCTGCGGTGTCGGCGACGTCGCGGCCCGGCTTGATCTTGATCTTGATGCGGCGGTAACCCTCTGCGAGGTAGCCGGCGACGGTGTCGACGAGCGTCGACGCGTCGCGCTGGATGCCCACCGAGACGCCCGACGGGATCCGCGGCACGACGGCGCCCAGGCGCTCACCGAGTGAGCGGCCCTCGCTGCGCAGCGACGCGTCGAGAACGGCGAGCTCGAGGCCGGCCTTGGCCATGCGGTGGCCGACGATGGGGGCGAGCGTGCCGGCGACCTCCTCGGGGGCGAGGCGGTGACGGTCGAGCAGCGCCGGGATCAGGAAGCGGCGCGCCACGTCCCACGCGCCCTGCGTGTACTCGCTCGAGTAGAGCGGCGCCTCCTGCGTGACGATCTCGCCCCAGCCGTCGCCGTCGGAGGTGAGCGCCCGCACGACGATGACCTCGCGCACCGACTCGGTGCCGAACGAGGTCGTGAAGGGACTCACGAGGGGGATGTGCAGCACCCGCAGCTCGATGCCGTCGAGCGTGACGGATCGGCAGGATTGTGGGGAAGGCACGCCTTTCAGGGTACCGAGGGGCATGCTGTGCCCCCGCTGAAGAACGCCCGCCGTCACCGGATCGTGATCGGGTGCGGAGCCGGGTCTCAGACGAGGGGGCGGATGCCGACGGGGAGCCCGTCGTCCGCGACCTCGTCGACGAGCCGGTCGAGCGCCGTGAGGGCGGCACGCTGCGGCCAAGGACCGAACGAGACGCGAGCGACGCCGAGCGCGGCGAGCACGGGGAGCGGGAGCGACCCCGGAGCGGCGAGAACGCTGAGCCTTCCGGGCCCGAACGCGGCGACGAGCTCGCGCACCTCGGGCTCGTCCAGCACGCCGGGCACGAACACGCAGGTGGCGCCCTCCGCGAGGTAGGCGCGCCCACGGGTGATCGCGTCGGCCAGCGACTCCGCACGGCCACGGCCCTCGGCGCGCAGGAACGCATCCGTTCTGGCGTTGAGGGAGAACGGCACGCCCGCGGCATCCGCCGCCTCGACAGCCGCCGCGACCGCCGCGCTCGCCGCCGCGAGCGGTCGCAGTTCGTCCTCGAGGTTCGCGCCCACCACGCCCACGTCGATCGCGCGGCGCACGGTTGCCGCGGGGTCGCCGTACCCGGCCTCGAGGTCGGCGGTCACCGGCAGCGTGGTCGACGCGACGATGCGCTCGACGGTGGCGAGGTGCAGCTCGAGCGGGATCCGCTCGCCGTCGTCGTAGCCGAAGGCTGCCGCGATCGCGTGACTGGCCGTCGCGATCGCGTGGGTGCGCGGGTGGGCGGCCACGACCCGGGCGGAGGCGACATCCCACACGTTCACCAGGGTCAGCAACGGCGGATCGGTGTGCAGCGCGCGCAGCGCGGCGCCCTTCTCGACGATCGACATGGCACGAGTCAACACCGGTGACGCCGGTACGCCCGGATGCCACGGGGTGTGCGGTCTACTGTGGTCAGCATGACCGACGCCGCATCCTCCGGAGCGTCCCCCGTCAACACCGGATCGTTCGAGATCCGCCGTGCGCGCACCGCCGATGTGCGCGCCATCCATCGCCTGCTCGAGCCGTACGTGCAGCGTCGCATCCTGCTCGGCAAAGACCTCGTCGTGCTCTACGAGGCCACCCAGCAGTTCGTCGTCGCCGTCGACGCTGAGGGCGAGGTCATCGCGTGCGGTGCTCTGCACGTCATGTGGGAGGACCTCGGCGAGGTGCGCACTCTCATCGTGGCCGACCCGTGGCTGCACACCGGCGTCGGCCGTGCGGTCGTCGAGACCCTGGAGGAGCACGCCCGCCGGCTCGGCCTCACGCGCCTGTTCTGCCTCACCTTCGAGGTCGACTTCTTCACCCGTCGCGGCTTCGCGCCCATCGGCGAGCACGTCGTCGACAACGACGTCTACTCGCAGCTCGTGCGCAGTCCCGACGAGGGTGTGGCCGAGTTCCTCGACCTCGCGCACGTGAAGCCGAACACCCTCGGCAACACGCGCATGCTCAAGAACCTCTGACCCGTCCCGGTCGCGACGCACGGATGCCGCCGCCCCCGGCGCGGGCGTCGCGTCGCCGTCGACCCGCCGCCTAGCTGTACTTCCCCGGGAGGTTGTGAACGGGTGAGGTAGGCGAAGACCTCCGGGCAGGATGTGGGTTACCACACTCGCATCCTGACCACGGAGGTCTTCGTGTCTCACGCT
>NZ_SCOB01000046.1:0-7569 GCF_005503465.1 Microbacterium sp. 4NA327F11
GCCCACCTCCGCGCGCTGAAGCTTCCGCGCCGCGTACTCTCGACGCGCGCCAGCCCCGCGACCCACCCCCGGTCCGAATCAACGTCATCGCGCCGAATCCATACGCGCCCGGCGCGCGCCGCGCATGGACTCGGCGCAGAGATGTGGACTCGGCGAGGAGGAACGACGGCGCAGCACCGCGACCGCCGCGCAGCAGCGCCACCCCCGTGACCGCGGCGGGACCCCCGGCGAGCAGCGCCCGCGACGCGCCCGCGGCGCGACCCACGCGCAGCAGCACCACCCACGCGCAGCACCGCGACCCCCGCGCAGCAGCGTCACCCCCCGACCGGGGCGCGGCCCCTACCGCACGACGAGGCGCGGGGTGACGAGGCGGTGGGCCTGGGCGTCGGTGGCGTCGTCGGGCAGGGCGAGCAGGTCGAGCACGGCGCGCGCGACCTCGCCGAGCTGCTGCTCGACGCTCGAGAAGCCGAGGGACACGGCGACCGGGGTGTCGTCGAAGCCGCAGACCGGCACGGTGTCGCCGACGGCGAGGAACGCGCCGAGCGCGAGGGAGTCGGAGGCGCACACGATCGCGTCGACGTCGGTGCGCGCGACGAGCTCGCGGGCCGCGCGTCCGCCTTCGGCGACGCCTTCGAGGGCGTCGATCTCGAGGTCGGCGAGCAGGCCGTCGGCGGACATTCCGGCGGGAGCATGTTCGGCGATCACGCTCGCCCATCCGGCGCGCCGGTCGTCGCCGGTGCCCGATCCGGCGGGCCAGCCGATGTATCCGACCCGGGGTCCGGCGGTCGCGACGAAGTGCGCGGTCGCGGCGCGCACGCCGGCCTGCCCGTCGACGTCGACCCACGGATGCGGCGCGTCGAGGTGCCCCCAGGGCCTGCCGAAGGCGACGAACCGGATGCCGCGGCCCCAGAGCCAGTCGATGCGCGGGTCGTCGTGCACGGTCGAGGTGAGCACGAACGCGTCGACGTCCGCGCCGTCGCTGAGGCGTCGCAGCTGGGCGATCTCGTCGTCGGCGTCGGCGGCGGTGAACAGCATGACCCGCAGGCCGCGGGTGGCGGCCTGTTCGGTGAGCGCGTGCAGGAACCGGTCGAGGACGCTCCCCGAGATGCCGTCGGCGGCGAGGTGGTCGAGCCGGATGCCGATTGTGGAGCTTCGTCGGGTGCGCAGCCGGCGGGCGGAGGCGTGGGGCAGGTAGCCGAGCTCCTGAATGGCCCGCTCGACCCGCTCGCGGGTCTCGGGCCGCACGATCTCGGGGGAGTTGAGCACGTTCGAGACGGTCTGACGGGAGACGCCGGCGGCGGCGGCGACATCGATGACGGTCGGCTGCGAGTGCATCGTGTCCCCCTCTCGGATGCCGCGGGCCGCGGCATCCGCGTCGCGCAGGCACGTCCGGGTCTGCCGCGCACCCGCTTGACAGCCCTCCGGCCCGCCTCGTACGTTATCAGCGATCGGATTTGATGGTTCAAATTGAACGATCAAAACCAGCAGAGCAGCTGACGCTCTCGACTCATCCGAGGATGGATGGGCGGACACAAGGAGATCACATGCGCACTACAGCACGTCGCGGCCTGGCGTTCGTCGCCCTCGTCGCCACCGCGACCCTCGGCCTCACGGCCTGCGGGTCGGGATTCTCGTCGGGAAGCTCCACGAGCGGGTCCAGCACCCTCACCTCGTCGAACGACCCGCTGACGGTCATGATCGGCTCGTCGGGCGACGCGGAGACCAAGGCCGTCACGGCCGCCGTCGACAGCTGGTCGCAGAGCTCGGGCACCAAGGCCACCGTGGTCGCGGCATCCAACCTCAGCCAGCAGCTGTCGCAGGGCTTCGCCGCCGGAAAGCCGGCCGATGTCTTCTACCTCTCGACCGACGCCCTCGCCGGCTACGCGTCGAACGGCTCGTTGCTCGCCTACGGCGACCAGCTCGCCAACAAGAGCGACTTCTACCCGAGCCTGGTGAGCTCGTTCACCTACGACGGCAAGTTCTACTGCGCGCCGAAGGACTTCTCCACGCTGCAGCTGATCGTCAACACCGACATGTGGCAGGCCGCGGGCCTCACCGACTCCGACTACCCGAAGACGTGGGACGACCTGACCGCCGTGGCCAAGAAGCTCACGACCGCCGGTCACGTGGGTCTCGGCATCTCGGGCGAGTACGCCCGCATCGGCTCCTTCATGGTGCAGGCCGGCGGCAACCTCATGAACGACGACTCGACGCAGGCGACCGCCAACTCGCCCGCGAACGTGCAGGCGCTCGACTACGTCAAGCAGCTGCTCAACGGCGGCGAGCTGAAGTACGCCAAGGACCTCGGCGCGGGCTGGGGCGGTGAGGCCTTCGGTAAGGGTCTGGCCGCGATGACGATCGAGGGCAACTGGATCACGGGTGCCATGAGCTCCGACTACCCGAACGTGAAGTACAAGGTCGTGGAGCTTCCCGCCGGTCCCGCTGGGCAGGGCACCCTGCAGTTCACGAACTGCTGGGGCATCGCCGCCGACAGCCCCAACCAGGCCGCCGCACTCAAGCTCGTCGAGCAGCTGACCAGCAAGGACAGCCAGCTGGCGTTCTCGAAGGCGTTCGGCGTCATGCCGTCGATCACCTCGGCTGCCGATGAGTGGAAGAGCGAGAACGCGGCGCTGGTGCCGTTCCTCGACGCCGCCTCCTACGCCAAGGGGGTGCCGACGGCAAAGGGCTCGGCCGATGTCGTGACCGACCTCAACAGCAAGCTCGAGTCCCTCGCCACGAGCGACCCGCAGACGATCCTCGACGCGACGCAGACGAACCTGCAGGCGCTGCTGGCCAAGTAAGGGGCATCCGCCATCATGTCCGCAACCACGAGTCGGCCTCGCCGCTCCGCGCTCCGGCGCGGTGAGGCCGCCTCGGGGTGGATCTTCACCGCCCCGGTCGTCATCCTGCTCGGCCTCTTCCTCGGCGTGCCCGTCCTCATGGCACTGTGGGTGAGCTTCTCCGACTGGGGCGGCCGGGGCAGCCCCTTCTCGTCCGGCGTGCACTTCGTCGGGCTCGACAACTACGCGCAGCTGCTCACCGGCGGCGGCCTCGCCACCCAGGACTTCGGCATGGCGCTGAAGAACAACGCCTGGTACGTGCTGCTGGTCGTGCCGATCCAGACGGCCGTCGCGCTGGGACTGGCGGTTCTCGTGAACCGTCAGGTGCTGCGCGGGCGCGGCTTCTTCCGCACCGCGTTCTACTTCCCGTCGGTCACGAGCTCGGTCGCGATCACCGTGCTCTGGCTGTTCCTCTTCTCGGCGACGGGCGCCGTCAACGCGGTGCTCTCGTGGGTGGGCTTCCATGGTCCGAACTGGTTCAACGACCCGCATGGCATCGTCCAGAACCTGCTGGGCGTCTTCGGCGTGACCCAGGGGCCGGCGGCCCTCACCGACAACACGTTCCTCGGCGTCTCGTGGTGGAACTGGCTGGGCGGCCCGTCGGTCGCCATGTCGGCGTTCATCATCATGGCCGTGTTCACGACGAGCGGCACGTTCATGCTGCTGTTCATCGCCGCGCTCCAGAACCTCTCCGGCGACGTCACCGAGGCCGCCATCATGGACGGCGCGAACGGCTGGCAGCGCTTCTGGCAGGTCACCCTCCCGCAGCTGCGGCCGACCCTGTTCACCGTGCTGACCCTCGGCCTGATCGGCTGCTGGCAGGTCTTCGACCAGATCTACACGGGCACGCGGGGCGCCCCGGGCAAGACCACGCTGACGCCCGCGTACCTCTCCTATCAGAGCTCGTTCGTCAACCAGGAGTGGGGGCAGGGTGCGGCGATCGCGTTCATCCTGTTCGTCATCATCGTCGTGCTGACGCTGCTGCAGCGTTGGGTGCTGCGTGAGCGCAAGGTGTCCCACCGCCGCATGCGCCTCTATCAGAGCGCGGTCGTCGAGAGCGCGGTCGTCGAGAAGGGGGGTCGCTCGTGAGCGTCGCCACCGCCGCCCGTCGCGCCCGTCGCACCTTCCGCCTCGGCGGACCGATCACCTATGTCGTGCTGAGCGCTCTCGCGATCGTCTACATCGCCCCGTTCCTGATCCAGGTGGCGACGGCGTTCAAGACCGATGAGGATGCCACGGCGAACCCGGTCTCGCTGATCCCCAACCCGTTCACCACCCAGGCCTTCACGACCCTGTTCGCGAACTCCGACTTCCCGGTGTGGTTCATGAACTCCGCGATCGTCACGGTCTTCGTCACCCTCGGACGCGCCTTCTTCGCCTCCCTCGCCGGTTACGCGCTGGCGCGCCTGCGCTTCCCGGGGCGCGGCGTCGTGTTCGCCGCCCTGGTGGCGGTGATGTCGGTGCCGACGGTGGTGCTCCTCATCCCGAAGTTCCTCGTCATCAACCAGCTCGGCATCTACGACTCGTACACGGGCATGATCGTGCCGCTGCTGGCGGACGCGGCGAGCGTGTTCATCATGAAGAACTTCTTCGAGTCGATCCCGCCGAGCGTCGAGGAGCAGGCCCGCATCGACGGCGCGGGCAGCTTCCGGGTGTTCTGGTCGGTCGTGCTGCCGATGGCGCGTCCGGCGCTCATCACGATCATCATCCTGTCGTTCCAGGGGTCGTGGAACGAGCTCGCGCACTTCATCGTGTCGACGCAGAGCCCGGCGCTGACGACCCTCACGAAGGGCGTCGCGGGGCTCGCGAGCGGCCAGCTCTCGCAGGGCAACCAGTTCCCGATCAAGCTGGCCGCGGCGGCTCTCATGACGATCCCGGTGGCGGTGCTGTTCTTCATCTTCCAGCGCCGCATCATGAACTCCAGCGACGGGGCGGTGAAGGAGTGACCGCGCGGCATCCGACGATCGTCGCCACGTGCGGCGGGTTCGTGCCGGGATCGTGGAGCGATGCGGCGTACGGCCCGATGCTGCTCCATGCGATCGCGCTCGCCCGCGTCGAGGGTCGGCGCCCGCGGGTCGCCCATCTCAACACCGCGGGCGGCGACCAGCGCCACATCGAGGGCGTCGAGCTCGAGGCGGCGAGACTGGTCGGGGTGGATGCCTCGCACGTCCACCTGTTCCCGCATCCCAACGTGCCCGACCTGCGCGCGCACCTGCTCGCCCAGGACGTCATCTGGGTCAGCGGGGGCAGCGTGCTGAACCTGCTGGCGCTCTGGCGTCTGCACGGACTCGACGTGATCCTCGACGAGGCGTGGCGTGCCGGCGTGGTGCTGGCGGGCGGCTCGGCGGGCGCCCTGTGCTGGCATGCCGGAGCGACGACCTCGTCGCGCGGTCCCGGCATCGACGTGCTCGCCGACGGCCTGGCGTTCGTGCCCGGCTCTCTCGCCGTGCACTACGACTCCGACCCGACCCGGCGCGTGGTGCACGAGGCCGCGATCGCGGCGGGCGAGCTCCCCGCCGGGTATGCCCTCGATGAGGGCGCCGGCCTCGTCTATCGCGGCACCGAGCTCGTCGACGTCATCGCCGAGCGGCCCGGCGGCGCGGTGTGGCGCATCGAGCGCGACGCCGCCGGCGACGTGCACCCGCAGCCGATCCAGCCTCGCGTGCTCGGCGCTCTGCGCGCCGCGGGCTGAGCGCCGCATCCGATTCTTCTCTCTCCCGTCCGACCGGAAGGCACCCTCTTCATGACCACCGACGTCCGCGCGCAGGCCGCCGACACGTCCATCCCGTCCGCCCCCCTGCAGCCGCTGCTGCACGACAGTGTGGTCGCGCTCGCCGCGCCCACACAGGTGTGGTCGTCGCCGAGCGGGACGGTGGGGGAGCGTCCGATCCACGGGCTGTACCACTCCGATGTGCGGGTGCTCGACCGCATCGTGCTGGGCATCGACGGGTCGGCGATCGAGCCGATCGCGACCGAGCATCGGGATGCCGCGTCCCTCGCGTTCGTCGCGCTCGCCCGCGGGCTCGACGACGCGACCGCCGACCCGCGGGTGCGCGTCGAGGTGACCCGCACGGTGACCCCCGGCGGGATGACCGAGCGCATCCGGATCGTGAACGGGCTCGACGAGCCCGTGGCGGCGCGGGTGACCCTCGCTCTCGCCGGCGACTTCGCGCAGCTGCACGAGGTGAAGGCGGGTCTCGGCGGCGACCGTACCGCGGTGGTCCGCGAGGTCGGCGACGGCGTCGCGGTGCTGAGCCGCGACACCGCCCGCGCCGAGATCGCCGTCTCCGGCGCGCGCCTCGTCGACGGTGCCGGCGACGGCGAGGTCGAGATCGTCTGGGATGCTGCGGCCGACCCCCGCGGCGCGGCCGATCTGGTGTGGCGGGTGTCCGCCTCCGACACGGCCGCCGTCGTGCGCGGAGCCGCCGAGCCGCCCAACTGGCGCGCGCTCGCCCCGAGCGGCGACGACCGCCTCGACCGGTGGGTCGCCCGCGCGACCGGCGACCTCGAGGCGTTGCGCATGGCGACGGTCGCCTCTCCCGATGACGTCTTCCTCGCCGCGGGGGCGCCGTGGTTCTTCACCCTGTTCGGCCGTGACTCGCTGTGGGCCGCGCGCCTCGCGCTGCCCCTCGGGCACGAGCTGGCCGCATCGACACTGCGTGTGCTGGCCGGCTACCAGGGTGCGAAGAGCGACCCCGAGACATCCGAGCAGCCCGGCCGCATCATGCACGAGCTGCGCGCGGTGCAGAACGAGATCCCCGGCGAGAACGTCTCGCTGCCGCCGCTCTACTACGGCACGGTCGACGCGACCCCGCTGTGGATCACCCTGCTGCACGACGCCTTCGTCGCCGGGATGCCGCGGCCCGAGGTCGAGGCGTTGCTGCCCACCCTCGACCGTGCGCTCGGCTGGCTGCGCGACCACGCCGACAGCGACGGAGACGGCTTCCTCGAGTACATCGACGAGTCCGGACGCGGCCTCGCCAACCAGGGCTGGAAGGACTCCGGCGACTCGATCCGCTGGAACGACGGCACGATCGCGACCGGCCCCATCGCGCTGTGCGAGGTGCAGGGCTACGCCTACGAGGCGGCGCTGGCCGCGGCATCCCTGCTGGACGAGTTCGGCCGCGCGGGCGGCGACGAGTGGCGCGCGTGGGCCGCGCAGATGAAGCAGCGCTTCGCCGCCGCGTTCTGGATCGATGACGCGCGCGGCGGCTACCCCGCCATCGCGCTCGACGCCGACAAGCGGCGCGTCGACGCGGTCACGAGCAATATCGGGCATCTGCTCGGCACGGGCATCCTCACCGAGGCGCAGAGCGCGGCGGTCGCAGCCCACCTGGTCAGCGCCGACATGTCGTCGGGCTTCGGACTGCGGACGATGTCGACGGATGCCGCGGGCTACTGGCCGCTCAGCTATCACTGCGGGAGCGTCTGGACCCACGACACCGCGATCGTGATCGCGGGGCTCGCGGCGGAGGGCTTCCACGCCGAGGCGGCCGTACTCGGTGAGGGGCTGCTCGCGGCGGCGGTCGCGTTCGACTACCGCATGCCGGAGCTCCACGCGGGCGACGGGTCCGACACGGCGGCGTCCCCGGTGCCCTACCCGGCCTCGTGTCGCCCGCAGGCCTGGTCGGCGGCGGCCGCGATCGCGGTGCACGCCGCGCGGGCGGCGGCCGCGGCGTCCTGACCGCCCGCACGCCAGCACGCCCCACGCCCGCACGCCCCGCCGTCC
>NZ_SCOB01000047.1:0-4633 GCF_005503465.1 Microbacterium sp. 4NA327F11
CGTCGTGATCGCAACGGTAGTGCAGACAACCTCGCGCAGCTAGATCTTCACACTCACCTGCACGAACGCAACAACAGCGCGATCAATCGCGCAGGCGACCGCGAGAAACGACAGGCGCCGGGCTCGGCCGAGGCGTCCCGGAAACGATCGTTTGTGGCAGGCGATGCTCACACCGATCAGTGGGTCGCAGCGCGCGATATGGTCAGGGCATGAACTGGTTGAAGCGATGGTGGCGCGGGGAGAAGCCGGAACCGGCCGTGGAGCCATCGCCTCGCTCATACTCACTGGGAGAAGTGTTCACACCCGGGCAGCCCGCGGATAAGGGGTTTGTCAGCCGTCCCGTGGAAGAGCAGGACCTGCGGAACTTGCTTGACGAACGTGGAACCCAGATCTTGGTGTGGGGTGAGTCAGGCGCCGGCAAAAGCTCACTCGTGGCGAACGTGCTGAAGAACGAGGGGCAGCCGTCAATCACGACCCGATGCGAAGCGACAACCACGTACGAGCAAGTCTTGTCCTCCGCCTTCGACCGTATGAACGCAATGGTGCGAACCGGTCGCAGCAATCAAGACACGCGACAGCTGAGCGGGGGTGCGGAGTTCGGGGGACCTGTATCGCCGGCGTCCTTCCATGCTGACGCTTCGTGGGAGGCGGGTCAGACCGAGGACTTCGAGAGAGTTGTGCCCGCACAACTGACTTCGGAGGCGCTTGCCGTGCGCCTCGGATCTAAGGGTCTCGTCTGGGTGATCGAGGACTTCCATAAAGTTTCTCCCGAAACCAGGAATCGTCTCGCAGACGCTATGAAGGTGTTCAGCGACGAATCTCTAAACTACCCGCGGCTGCGGATGATTGTGCTCGGCGTAGCGGAAACAGCTGGAGAGATCTTGAGAGCTCCGTCCAATATGGGCGGCCGCTTGGCTGATATTCCTATTCCGCCGCTCGGAGACGATGACCTCGGTCAGCTGCTCGACAAGGGCAAGGACCTACTAAATGTTGATCTCGGTGCAGTGCGTAATCGAATCATCAAGCATTCGGTGGGAGTGGCGAGTGTCACGCATGCCTTGGCGCGCGAATGCTGCACGGCCCTTGGTGTGCGAGAGACGAGCCCGAATCCGATGTACGTGACTGCGGAGGCGCTGGAGACCGCCAAGACCGCGTACTCGCGGACGCGCGGTGGCACCATGCGGGAAGACTTTGATGCGGCTCTAGAGGTCACTCAAACCCGAAAGTATCACAACTACGCGATTATCCTTCGAGCGATCGCTGCCCTGCCGGAGCGGGGAGCGACGCACGCCCAGATCCTCGCAAAGATTCGGGAGGGTCTGCCCGATTATCCTCCCGGCAATCTCACGACTTACCTCCGAAAGCTCCAGACCGAGGAACGCAGAGCACTTATTAGAAAGACATCCGAAGGGCTGTTCCGCTATAACCGTCCGCTTCAGCATGCCTATGCGATTCTGCGTTTCAAGCTCCCCATGAACGCGGAAGAAGAGTTCTGGGCCAGAGATCTAACCGTGACCACTGAGGAACAAGACTTGTCTGTTCGGCTTGCAACCGAAGAGAACCTCGAGGCTTCGAACGACGACGACGAGCGGTAGTCATCGCTCGGGGGCTGGCAACTACTGGTTTCGTCATGCCGTCCGTCACCCTGCGCCCACAACCTGACGGTCGAGGAGGTCACGAGTCTGAACTAGCTGTACATCTAGACAGCGCTCCGCCGCCGGTGGACGGCACAATCACCGCATCTCTCCGGGCGGCGGGCGTGTGCGGAGTCTCAGTGGCTTCGCGGCCCCTAGTCTGATGAGGTGTCCGCCGAGGTGATCCATTCGCACCCTTCCGACGTTGCTGCGGCGCGGAAAGCTCGCGGTGCGTTCTTCACGCCAGAGGGCATCACCCGCCACATTGCCGAGTGGGCGATCCGCTCCGCTGAAGATCGTGTGCTTGAGCCGAGTACCGGCGAGGCCGCCTTCCTCATCTCCGCTGTTGAGCGCCTGACTGACCTCGGCAATGAGTCGCCGCGCGTGAACGGCGTCGAGATTCATTCACCAAGCGCGGAGGCAGCTCGCGCGCTGATCGGCGCTGCTGGGGGCACCGCCGATATCACCGTCAGCGACTTCTTCATGGTCGAGGCGTCGGCGACGTTCGATGCAATCATCGGCAACCCTCCGTTCATTCGCTACCAGGACTGGACGGGTGCGCAGCGAGACCGAGCACGGTTCGCCGCGCTGCAGCAGGGGGTGGGGCTGACTGGCCTGTCATCGAGCTGGGCTGCGTTCGTGGCGCACTCGGCTGGATTCCTCAAGCCTGGAGGACGCCTGGGCCTCGTGCTGCCGGCGGAACTGCTGAGTGTGAACTACGCCGCCCCGGTTCGCCGTTTCCTGCTGGAAAACTTCGCGACCGTGGAGCTCGTGGTCTTTGACGAGCAAGTATTTCCCGACGCCGAAGCCGATACCGTGCTGGTAAAGGCTGATGGCTGGCAACAGGTCCCCGCTGGCAGCGCCGTCCTGCGACAAGCCCGCAACGCATCGACGCTCGAGGCTTTGGAGACGGGGACGGCGTGGGCGCCTATCGACACGACTGAGCGCTGGACCGCCCTGGCCCTCTCTCCGGTGACGGTGGCCGCAATGGCGCGGCTCTCGGACGTCGAGGCTTTCGTTCCGTTGGAGACATACGGTGACACGTCACTGGGCGCGGTCACGGGCGGGAATCGGTATTTCACTTTGTCTCCCACCCGCGTGCGCGAGCTCGGTATACCCCAACGAGATTTGCTGCGCATCAGTCCTCCCGGTAGCTCTCACCTGCGTGGGCTCGCGCTCACTAAGAGCGCCATGACCCGGCTCGGCCAGGACGGGCAGGCCACCTGGCTTCTGTACCCAAGTGTGAAACCGGCGGCCTCGACGCTCCGATACATCGAGGAGGGCCACCGCACCGGCGCCGACCAGGCATACAAGTGTCGGGTGCGTAAGCCGTGGTGGCGGGTGCCGGTGCTAAAAGCCCCTGATCTGTTCCTGACGTACATGAACGCCGACACGGCCCGTCTCACGACGAACACTGTTGCTGCCCGTCACCTCAACAGCGTCCACGGTGTCTACCTCACCGAGGACCACCGGGAGCTCGCACGAGACGTCCTGCCGATCGGGTCGCTGAACTCGATGACGTTGCTGTCTGCTGAGCTTGTCGGTCGCTCCTACGGCGGGGGTATCCTCAAGATCGAACCTCGCGAGGCTGACCGTTGGTGGATGCCCTCGCCGGCTCTCCTCGCACAGCATCGCGAGGCGCTAGCCGCGTTGCAGCCGCGTGTGCAGCGAATGCTTCAGAGCCGCAATCTGCCGGGGGCGGTGGAGTTGGTCGATGCTGTGCTTCTCAACGATGTGCTGTCGGCTGGGGAGCTCTCCGCTATTGCTGGGGATCACCGTGCATTGACTACTCGTCGGACCGTTCGTGGACGAAGTGGTGGCAGGGGAGCAGCGTGATGGTTACCAAGCCGGACTCCTTTACCCCATTCGATGAAGCACTCGCGGCAGCGGGTCTCAGCGATCCCTGGGTGCACGGGCGCGACGAAGCCGCGGCGTACCAGCCCGATTACGGGCTTCTGGAGCAGCTGTTGACCATCCCGATTGCTGCGAACAAGGGGTGGGCGACCGGTGCACTGGCGAACGGTGTGGACTCGTGGCTTGCGCATGAGCTCAGACGCTCCGGTTTCACACCGGACGAAGTGTGGCCACGCGCCACGCGTCCCCGCATCCTTCCGCGCGATGTTGCGCTTCTATTGGAAAAGTTGCCGCGTGACCTATCCAATGAGGTGCGCGCGAAAGTCATCGCGATGCCTGCCATCGCACCCACAGACGCGAAGATCCTCGGCCGTGCTTACGAGAAACAGGTCGACGTCGCGATCGCCAGATGGGACCGCGGACCTGAACTGCTGCTATCGACGAAGACGCAGGTCTCCTCCTTCGGCAAGAACCTCTCCAACCGGTTCGAAGAAGCCTACGGCGATGCCGGCAACCTCCGCAGCCGATACCCGCTTGCCGCGGTCGGGTTCTTCTTCGTCCAGCGTTCGACCATCCTCACCCAGGAACCCGATGCCTACGAGCGCACCGTCGACATGATGCGTAAGCTCCGCGACCTCGGCGGAGCCAACGGCTACACCGCCACCGGGCTCGCTCTCGTCAGTTGGTCCGAGGAGGACTCGACAGTCAAAGTGGAGCTTGATCGAGTCCCGGAAGATGTGCGTCCGGAACAGTTCATGACGCGCATGATCGAGCAGGTGCTGGCTGCAACCTCGGTTTCTCAGCATGTCGACGTGCGCAGCCTCATCGAGCGTCGCGAACTGGCGGTAACCGAAGAGGACGAGACGACCGACCTGCCGTAACAAACGCAGGGCGGTCAGGATTAGATCGACCTGCCCTAAAGCAAGACGGCCGATGCGGTCGCGGAAACGATCGTCACCAGCCAGATAGCCGGCGCTAGAGTTCGACCGTTCAGATACCTAGAGAGGTTGACTATGCCAAACGCCGATAAGGGGCTCTTCGGACATCCGGTGGGGGGGTCATGGGGTGAGTCCGCCGGCGGTGAGGAGCATGCGGAGGCGGTAGTTCTCGCGGTTGCGATAGCCGCGGGCGAGGCGGCGGTGGAG
>NZ_SCOB01000048.1:0-4002 GCF_005503465.1 Microbacterium sp. 4NA327F11
GGCCCGGGGGGAGGGCCGTCGACGCGGTGCGTGCGTGGTGCCCGGGGGCGGATGCGACGCCGGCGCGTCGCGTCTGCACGGGGGCGGACGGGCGGACCCGTGACATCCGGCGATGCGTTGTGGTGATGAGGTTCATCCGTCTCACCTCCTCCTCAGGTAAGTGCCGCTGCTGCGGTGATGCGGCGAGTGTATGCACGTCGTTCGAGTGGACGGAAGCGGGTTCGTGTCCGGAAATTCCGGCCCCTCACGGCCCTCTTTCGCCCCTTCCACGGTCCGGAATTCTGCACAGTTCGTCACCTCGAACGCACAACCTTCAACCCGCCCTTCAACCAGGGACTTATTCACACCCGTGGATAGTGTTAATACCTGATCAGATTGTAAAAAGTGGCCGAAAATCGTTACGTGGAGCACGGCTGTCCACAAGCTGTTCCCACAGGATCGGCGGCGTGTTTCCGCATTTCTCCACAGAGTTATCCACAGGGGTGTTTGCGCGGGGATAACCCCGTGTCTAACGTGAAGCGGGCGTCTCGCGGAGGGTCGCGAGAGCGGTGTCGGAGCCCGGTGTTCCAATGGGGGAACTCGGGTGGAAACGACTCACGCGAACCACCGAGACGATCGAATGACGGGGATGCCGCGGCATCCCGAACTGCTGGAGGGGAGCCCGGATGACGCTGGCCGACATCTCGGATGAGCGCTGGGGCGGACCACGCCAGAACGAGCGCACGCCCCCGCATGACGCGCTGGCGGAACAGAGCACCCTCGGCGGCATGATGCTCTCCAAGGACGCGGTCGCCGACGTCATCGAGACACTGCGCGGTGTCGACTTCTACGTGCCGAAGCACGAGCTGATCTTCGACGCGATCCACTCGCTCTACGCGCACGGCGAGCCGACCGACGTCGTCGCCGTCACCGACGAGCTCATCAAGAGCGGCGACCTGCAGCGCGCCGGCGGCGCCGACTACCTGCACAGCCTGACCTCTATCGTGCCGACCGCGGCCAACGCCGGCTACTACGCGGGCATCGTCTCGGAACGGGCGCTGCTGCGCCGCCTCGTCGAGGCCGGAACCCGCATCGTGCAGATGGGCTACTCGGGGCAGGGCGAGGCCGTCGACCTCGTCAACAGTGCGCAGGCCGAGATCTACTCGGTGACCGGTGCCCAGGAGGCGGAGGACTACGTCGCGCTGACGTTCGCCGTCGACGCGGCCGTCGAGGAGATCGAAGCGGCCCGCGGCCGCGACGGTCAGATGACCGGCATCCCGACCGGGTTCCAGTCGCTCGACGAACTCACCAACGGCCTCCACGGCGGTCAGATGATCGTCGTCGCCGCCCGTCCCGCCATGGGTAAGTCGACGCTCGCGCTTGACTTCGCGCGGGCCGCGGCCATCAAGCACGACATGCCGACGATTTTCTTCTCACTCGAGATGGGGCGCAGCGAGATCGCGATGCGTCTGCTCAGCGCGGAAGGATCGGTGCCGCTGCAGAACATGCGCAAGGGCACGCTCGACTCGCGCGACTGGACGACGATCGCCGCCACCCGTGGCCGCATCAACGATGCACCCCTCTACATCGACGATAGCCCGAACATGACGCTCGTCGAGATCCGCGCGAAGTGCCGGCGGCTCAAGCAGCGCGCGGGTCTGAAGATGGTCATCATCGACTACCTGCAGCTCATGACCAGCGGCAAGCGGGTCGAGAGCCGCCAGCAGGAGGTCAGCGAGTTCTCGCGGGCGCTCAAGCTCCTGGCGAAGGAGCTGCAGGTGCCGGTCATCGCACTGTCGCAGCTGAACCGTGGTTCCGAGCAGCGCCAGGACAAGCGTCCCCAGGTGAGCGACCTGCGTGAATCAGGCTCCATCGAGCAGGACGCCGACATGGTGATCCTGCTGCACCGCGACTCCGTCTACGACAAGGACACCCGCCCGGGCGAGGCGGACCTCATCGTCGCCAAGCACCGCAACGGCCCGACCGCGACGCTCGAGATCGCGTTCCAGGGTCACTACTCGCGGTTCACCGATATGGCCGCGGGGGTCTGAGGGAGCTGTAGGTTCCACGCCGAGATGACAGTTTCCACGGGTAGTTGGCAGACATCTGGCAGTTCTGCCATTTGCTGTGGACGACGTCACGCTCAACGCAGAGGAGGGAGGGGCGGTGACGAGGTCGGACTACCTGTTCGATGACAACCCTGCAACGCAGGATCTGACTGGACTACACGCGGTGGCGGTCGCAGTCGCGGATGTTGCCGTTGATGACCGGTTTGAGACGCTCACGGTTGGCCTGAACTCCCCTTGGGGCGGCGGCAAGAGCACGGCACTCAACCTGATCGAAGTGGAACTGCGGCGCCGCGACGACGTTGTCGTAGTCGTTATCGATCCATGGGAGTTCGTGGACTCTGGCGATCCGCGTGGCACGCTGATCAATCGTGTTCTGGAAGGTATCGCGGCAGAGCTGACCGCTGAGCGCCTCGCGAAGCGGCAGGGCGGTTCGGCGAAACTCACGGGTGTGGCCTCTGACCTGATCGACAAGCTGAACGATCTCCGCAAGCGAGTCTCCTGGAGCAAGGTCGCTCAGGTCGCGATCACATCCGCCGTGACTTTGACGCCGAACATCGCCGACTTGGTCAACGCTCTCACGCCTGAGCCAGCCAAGGCACCGGCCGCGAAGGGGATGCGCGACTTCCGCGCGGACTTTGGAAAGCTACTCGCTGGGATGGGTGATGGGTGGCGTGTCGTCGTGCTCATCGATGATCTCGACCGCTCGCTCCCCGACGATGTGCTCGGAGCGCTTGAAGCGATCAAGCTGTTCCTGAGCGTGAAGGGCATGTCCTTCGTGATTGCTGCGGACGACGACTTCATCCGGGAGAGCCTTCGCGACGCCCTCGATCGCAGTGGAGGAAGTCGAGGGCGTTTCGCCGACCGCTACACGGAGAAGATTGTTCAGCTGCCTTTCACATTGCCGCGATTGTCGTCGGCCGACGCCGTCGCCTACCTCGCAGCGCTCTTCGTTCAGGCGGACGCGGGCAGGGACTGCGCGGCGGCCGTTGCGGAGAAGGCTGCCCTCCGACGCATCAAGGGCGAGGTGCCCTATGTCGCAGCAAACCTTCACGAGTCGTTCCCGACGGAAGAGCACATACGGCTGGCGAACCAGATCGTTCGCGGAATGAGTACTTCACGTCGCGAGACCCCGCGGCAGCTCAAGCGGTTCCTTAACAACTTCGCCGTGCGTGCCGAGATGCTGGGGGCCCAGTTCGAGGGATTCCCGGTCGAGATCCTCATGAAGCTCTGGCTGCTCGAACAGAACCACCCCCATCAGTTCCGGGAGCTTGTCGGAACGAGCGAAACGCAGAGGCGACAGCTTCTCGGCGGGTGGGAGAGCGGAGCTATCGAGGCACCGGCAGAGATCACAGCATGGGCCAACGAGGAGCCAAAGGCGTCCGACGTCGGGGCATGGGTTGACCGGTATGTCTCATTCGCCACCGCCACCGTCGCAACGCTCCAATCCGCCGCGGTGCTGGACGACGAGCAGAGTTCCCTCCTCGCGCAACTCACAGATACGAGTGGCCTTATCAGGACGGAAGCTGTCAGCAGGCTCACAACGATGCCCTCCAGCGGAGACGAGGACGTTGCGCGGCACCTTGCGACGGCGATCGTCGGAGACCGCTCCTCGGCAGCTCTGGAGTCGTTGCAGGCGTTGGGCGTCAAGCGGCCCGATCTCCGTCCGATCATGAGCGCCGTGATACTGGACGAGTTCGTTCTGAACGCGCTCGATGCAGAGCACGTCCCGTGGCTGGCGGCATCCTTCCCAGAGGTCGTTGCCGCGCTTCGTACGCGGCCCGGTGCGACACCCGAACTGTTGGCGGCGATCAATGAAGAGTCCGATGGGGTTGCGCTCTAGTTGTACTTCCCCGTGACGTTGTGAACGCGGGCTGAGGGGGTCTGGCCGCCGATCCCGGTGTGGGGTCTGTGGTGATTGTAGTGATGCAGCCAGGTCTCGTATGCCGCGGCTCGC
>NZ_SCOB01000049.1:0-3130 GCF_005503465.1 Microbacterium sp. 4NA327F11
CACAGTCGGAACTTCTCGCCGACACGCGGCGCCGCGGCATCCCGCACCGGCGCGGCGCCGAGAAGTTCCGACGCAGTGCGGGCATCGCGCCGTTCGCGGATTGCGCCGCCCGAGCCCGCGCCAGCCCCTGCCCCTGCCGCAGCCCCTGCCGCAGCCGCAGCCGCAGCCCCTGCCCGACCCCAGAGCACATTCCGGCCCGAAGGGCAATCCACTTCGTCGACGGCTCCGAAACGCCAGTATGGGGTCACTTCTCCCTGCCCGCCTGCGGCCACGGAGTGACCCAGTGCCACGACGTTCCGACCGGAGGACACCATGCGGGAGCGCTCCACCGAACCCCTCGTCGACATCGACGGATACCGCAACATCACCGACCTGCTCACCCGGCGCGCGGCAGCGGCGCCCGATCACGCGGCGTTCGACGTGCCGACCGGTGATGCGGAGCATCCGTGGCGCGCGGTCTCGACGGCCGACTACCTGCATCAGGTGCAGGCGCTCGCGAAGGGCCTGATCGCCGTCGGCGTCGGTGCCGGCGAGGCGGTCGCGATCATGGCGCCCACCCGCTACGAGTGGGCCGTCGCCGATCTCGCCGGGTGGTTCGCGGGCGCGGTGATCGTGCCGGTCTACGACACGTCGTCTCCCGACCAGGTCTCGGCGATCACGACCGATGCGCAGGTGCGGCTGGGCATCGCGGGCGGCGAGCGGCAGCGCGGCATCCTCACCGACGCGTTCGCCGCGACGGGTCTCGGCGACCTCGGCGTCTGGACGATGGATGCCTCGCCCGCCGACCTCGACGCGCTCACCGCACGCGGCGCCGCGATCGGCGACGACGTTCTCGAGGCGCGACGGCGTCACGCCGACCTCGACTCCCCCGCGACGATCGTGTACACGTCGGGCACGAGCGGCGAGCCGAAGGGTGTGATCCTCACGCACCGCAACTTCGTCGGCCAGGTCGCCAACATCGCCGCAGCGTACAGCGCGGTGGTGCACGAGGGCGGCAACACGGTCATCTTCCTGCCGCTCGCCCACGTGCTCGCCCGTGGCCTGCAGCTCATCTGCCTCTCGGGCGGGATGCGCATCGCGCACGTCGCGGACACGACCCAGGTCGTCGAGAGCCTCGGGGTGCTGCGGCCGACCTTCCTCGTGGTCGTTCCGCGGGTGCTCGAGAAGATCCGCGCAGCGGCGGGTGCGAAGGCCGATGCCGCTCACCTCGGCGCGGTCTGGCGCGGCGCCGTCGCGACCGCCGAGCAGTGGGGTGAGGCCGCCGAGTCGGGCGCGACGCCCGCGTTCGGGCTGCGGCTGCGCCGCCGGCTCTTCGACCGCCTCTTCTACGGGCGGCTGCGCGCGCTCATGGGCGGCCGGCTCGACTACATTCTCTCCGGCGGCGCCCCGCTCGCCGCCGACCTGTCGCTGTTCTTCCGCGGCCTCGGCGTGCCGGTGATCGAGGGCTACGGGCTGACCGAGACATCCGCGCCCCTGACCGGCAACCTGCCGGGGAACATCCGCTCGGGCACCGTGGGCTACCCGCTGCCCGGCTCGACCGTGCGCATCAGCGAGCGCGGCGAGATCCTCGCGCGGGGCGTCGGGGTGTTCGCGGGCTACCGCGACCCGCGGCACAACGCCGACGCGTTCGAGGGCGGCTTCCTGCGCACCGGCGACCTCGGCCGGCTCGACGACGACGGCCGCCTCGTGCTCGAGGGCCGCCTCAAGGACGTCATCATCACCAGCACCGGCAAGACCGTCGTGCCGCAGGCGTGGGAGAACGCGGTCGAGGCACATCCCCTCGTCGCCCACGCGGTGACCGTCGGCGAGGGGCGTTCGTACCTGTCGGCCCTGCTCGTGCTCGACCCCGTCGAGACGCGCGCCTGGGCCCAGGAGAACGGTGTCTCGGTCGACGACACCGCGGGCGACGGGCTCTCCGTGATCGACGATCCCGCCCTCGTCACCGCGCTGACTGCCGTGGTGGATGCCGCGAACTCCCGCGTCTCCCACAGTGAGAGCGTGCGGCGCTTCGCGCTCGTGCTCGCCGATCTCGACGACACGACCCTCGTCACCCCGACCCTCAAGATCAAGCGCACCGCGCTGCTCGACCGCGGCGCCGCCGTGATCGACGACCTCTACGCCCGCGCGTGAGCCGCGGCATCCCCTCGTTCCCTCGACCCGATCGGAGCACCCCATGTCCGTGACCCGCAAAGCCCTCCTCACGATCATCGTCGTGCTGGTGATCGGCGCGCTCGTCGCCGTCGCCGGAAGCCAGGGCGGGACGACCGTCGGCGGGTTCCCGCTGTACGCGCTCGCCGTGATCGCCGCATTCGCGATCCAGGTGATCGTGTACATCCCATCGCAGCTCGCACACACCGAGCACTTCTTCGACCTGACCGGGAGCCTCACGTTCGTCGTCGTCTCCGCGGGCCTCGTGGTGCTGCATCCGACCATCGACGCGCGCGGCTGGGTGCTGGCGGCGATGGTGACGGTGTGGGCGCTGCGGCTCGGCACGTTCCTGTTCATGCGTGTGCGGCGCACGGGCGGCGACGACCGGTTCGACACGATCAAGCAGAACCCGGTGCGGTTCCTGCAGGTGTGGGTGATCCAGGGCGCGTGGGTGAGCCTGACGGCATCGGCGGCGTGGATCGCCCTGTCGTCCGACCAGCCGTCGCCGCTGGGGTGGATCGCCTATGTCGGCATCGCGGTGTGGCTCGTCGGCCTCGTGATCGAGATGGTCGCGGATGCCCAGAAGAACGCCTTCAAGGCGGATGCCGCGAACCGCGGTCGCTTCATCAGCACGGGCCTGTGGTCGCGGTCGCGGCATCCGAACTACTTCGGCGAGATCGTGCTGTGGGTGGGCGTGTTCCTCGTCGCCGCCCCGGTGCTGTCGGGCTGGCAGTGGGTCGCCGTGCTCTCGCCCCTGTTCGTCACCCTGCTGCTCACGCGGGTCAGCGGCATCCCCCTGCTCGAGGCGAAGGCGGAGCGGAAGTGGGGCGACGATCCCGCATACCGGGCGTACAAGGCCCGCACTCCCGTGCTGCTCCCGCGCCTCACTGCGCCGACGACGCGGGTCGCCGCGGCGGAGTGAGGGTCGCGGCGGCCGGGTGGTGACGGCGGCCGGGTGGGGTGGCCGGCGAGTGCCGGGGGC